>NZ_JBDOQQ010000029.1:0-52559 GCF_039839775.1 Roseomonas sp. CAU 1739 | reverse complement strand
GGAATTCGATCATCCGGTCCTGGTCCATGATCCAGCCATTCAGCGTCTGGCCGGACTTGATCCCCTCGACGACCACGACGCCGGCGGAATCGCCTTCGTCGTGTACGCAGAAATGCACGGTCACGTCTTCCTCCTCATGGTCTCAGGATAATCTTCGGGGCGGCGGAGCGCCCGGACGCCAGTTCCGCGAAGGCCGCAGCGCCATCGGCGAGCGGACGTTCCTCCACCCAGGCCAGGTCGCCGAGCACGCCGCCCGCCAACGCGGCAAGCGCCTGCACCATGTCGGCGCGCGTGTAGCAATAGGTGCCGAGCACGGTAACCTCCTGCAGCGTCATCCGTCGCGTGTCGAGGCCTGCTTCATTGTCCTGCAAACCGATGTGCAGGATCACGCCGCCCGGCGCCACGGCCGCGCCCGCCATGCGACGCGTTCCGCCGCTACCGACGGCGTCGAACACGAAATCGAAGGCGCCCGCTTCCGGTGCCGCCGCACGCGGGTCGAAGGCCTCCGCCGCGCCGGCGCGCTCCACCGTGCGCCGCCGCCCTTCGCCCGTCTCGGCCAGCCGGGTGTCACGCGCGCCCCAGGCGCGCAGATACAGCGCCGCCAGCAGCCCGATCGCCCCGCCGCCGATCACCAGGCAGCGCGCCTCCGCCAGTGGGCGCCACAGGGCGCGTTGGGACAGATCCAGCGCGTGCAGCACGCAGGCCGCGGGCTCCGTCAGCGCGGCGGCGATGTCGCTGGCGTGCTCCGGCACCTCGATCAGGTTCGATGCCGGTGCTGCGACCACCTCCGCGAAGCAGCCGGGATATTGCATGCCGAGCATGGTTCGGTCCGCGCACAGGTGCGGACGCCCCTCGGCGCAGCGCGCGCATCGCCCGCAGGAGATCAGCGGGTTCGGTACGACGCGCCGGCCATCGGCAAGTCGCCCCACCGCCTCGTGCCCGAGCACCAGCGGCGGCACGCGCCGTGGATCGTGCCCGTGATAGGCATGCAGGTCGCTGCCGCAGATGCCCGCGGCATCCACGCGCAGCAATACCTCGCCGGGCGCGCGTGGCGCTGCGTCGGGTTTCTCGCGCAGCGCCATGCTCTCGGCACCCAGGAATACGAGCGATTTCATCGCGCGGTGAATCCTCCATCCACGAAAAGTGTCTGGCCCGTCACGTAATCCGCCGCTGGCGAGCACAGGAACAGCGCTGCTCCCTGCAGGTCCTCGAGCTTGCCATTCCGCCCCAGGCAGGTCTGGCCAGCCAGTCGCACCGCGCGTTCGGCATCGGCGAAGACCGGCGCGGTCAGCGCGGTGGGAAAGAAGCCGGGCGCGATGGCGTTGCAGGTCACGCCGAGGCGGCCCCAGGCCTCGGCCATCGCGCGCGTCGCCTGCATGATGCCGCCCTTCGCCGCGCCGTAGGGAATGCTGTCCGGCATGGCGCGCACCGATTGCAGGGATGCGATGTTCAGCACGCGCCCCCAACCGCGCTCGCGCATCGCCGGCACCAGGTGCCGCGAGAGGAAGAAGGGCGCGGCGAGCATGCTCTCGATCTGCGCATCCCAGCCCGCATCGTCCACATCTTGCCACCGCTGGCGCGCGTTGAGGCCGGCCGCATGCACCACGATGTCCGGCGCGCCGAAGGCTTCGGCCGCGCGCGCGGCAATGCCCGCAAGGTCCCTGCGCCGCGCGACATCGCCGATGCAGGTGGCGGTGCGTGGTCCCAGCCGCTGCGCGGCCGCGTCCAGCGTATCGGCCCGTCGCGCGCAGAGCACCACCGCCGCGCCGGCCTCGTGCAGCGCCTCCGCAATGGCGAGGCCGATCCCGGAGGACCCGCCCGTGACGAGCGCAACGCGGCCTTGCAACGAGAAGCGGGTCAGAATGTTCGTCATCGCTGGCGCATCAGCTCCTGCGCGATCACGCCGACGATGGCCTCGCACGCCTCGACCGGAAGCGAAAGCGGTATGCGCATGTCGCACAGCCGCGCCAGCACCGCCGCCGTGCGTGGTGGTGATTGCGCATCGCGCAGGAAGCACCAATGCCGCGGCGCGCTGGTGTAGCCCTCCGCCGCCTCGCCGCCGAACCACTTCAGGTACACGCCACGCGATCGGCAGGCATCGAGGAAGTGGCAGAAGCCGGCGGCATCGAGCCCCGTCACGGCGAACTGGATGGAGCTCTGCACATGCTCCTCCTGCTGCGGGCGATGCGGCAGGCGGATGCCCGGGATCGCGCCCAGCAGTGCGGCCAGGCGCGCATGGCGGTCGCTCCAGATCCGCGCACGTTCCTCCAGCAGCCGCAGTTGCGGGCGCGCCACCGCCGCAGCGAGGTTCGACAGCCGCAGGGAGAAATTCGGTGTCACATCGCGCCAGCGCGCGAACACGTCTTCCGCCGGCCGCGCGCGATGCTGGCCGTAGAGCATGTAGCTGCCGGAGGCGAGGATGGCGCGCGCCGCCAGATCCTCGTCTTCCGTGACGATCAACCCGCCCTCGCCCGCATTGACGTGCTTGTAGGATTGCAGGCTGAAGCACCCCGCACGGCCGAAGCGCCCGCTCGGGCGGCCCGCCCATCGCGCGCCCATGGTGTGGGCGCAATCCTCGATGACGGACACGCCGAGCGTGTCGCATAGCGCCATCACGCGATCCATGTCGGCCATGTGGCCGCGCATATGCGACAGCAGCAGGTGCCGCGCGCCGCTCGCCCGCGCCTTTGCGGCGAGGTCGTCGAGATCGATGACCAACTCGTCCGTCACCTCGACGATGACCGGCTCGGCGCCGAGATGGGCGATCGCCCCTGGCACCGGTGCCAGGGTGAAGCCGTTCATCAGAACCTTGTCGCCGGCGCGTACGCCGCTGCCGTACAGCGCAAGGAACAGCGCGCTGCCGCAGGAATTCACGCCAATACAGTAGCGCGCGCCGAGCAGCGTCGCGAATTCCTCCTCCAGCAGCGCCGCATCCGACGCATCGCCCAGCGTTTCGCCATAGCGATGCAGCCAGCCACCCTGCAGCAACGCCTGCGCGGCCGCGATCGCTTCCTCCGGCACCGGAGGCGGCGCGCCGAGGTCGAATGCGAGGCGCGCTGCGTCCGGCATCACCCCTGCACCGGCTCGCCGAGTGGCAGGTTATGCCCCGGGAACCACTTCGCCAGCCGCAGGTCGGCCGTGCGCGCATGCGCTTCCATGCCTTCGAGGCGAGAGATGCGCGCCGTGATCTCCGACAGGCGCTTCGCCCCCTCGCGCGTCGCGCTCTGCCAGGTCAGCGGCTTGAGGAATTTGTGCACCGACAGGCCTGCGGAATACCGCGCCGCTGCCTTGGTCGGCAGCACGTGGTTCGGGCCGCTGCACTTGTCGCCGAAAGCGACGGTGCTTTCCTCGCCGAGGAACAGGCTGCCGTAGTTCACCAATCGCTCCCGCCACCAGGGCAGGTCGGCGCACTGCACCTCAAGGTGTTCGCAGGCATAGCGGTCGGACAGCGCGGCCGCTTCCTCGCGCGTGTCGCAGGCCGCGACCTCGCCGTAGTCGTTCCACGCGACCGCGGCGGCGTCGCGCGCGGTCGGCGGAAGCGCGGCGATCAGCGCCGGCACCCGCGCCATCACCGCCTCCGCCATGTCGCGATCCAGCGCGATCAGCCAGGCCGGGCTCTCATGCCCATGTTCCGCCTGGCCGACCAGGTCGGCCGCGACGATGTCCACATCCGCGGTGGCGTCCGCGATCACCGCAACCTCCGAGGGCCCGGCGAAGACATCGATGCCGACGCGGCCGAACAGCATGCGCTTCGCCTCGGCGACGAACTTGTTGCCCGGCCCGACGATCACATCCGCCGCGCGCCCCGAGAACAACCCGAAGGCCAGCGAGGCGATCGCCTGCACGCCGCCCAGCGTCAGGATGGTGTCCGCACCGGCGCGATGCATCGCATAGAGCACCATCGGATGGATCGGCCCGCCGCGATAAGGCGCGCTGCATGCCACCACATGCCGCACGCCAGCCGCCTTCGCCGTGGCGATGCCCATATAGGCGCTGGCGATATGCGCATAACGCCCGGTCGGCACATAGGCACCGACGCAGTCCACGGGTATCACGCGCTGGCCCGCCGTGACGCCGGGCGAGACCTCGATCTCGAAGTCGCGAAGGCTGGCGCGCTGCGCTTCCGCGAAGCGCCGGACATTGGCGATGGCGGCATCGATGTCCTCGCGCGCCTGGTCCGGCACGGCGCGCACGGTGCGCGCGATCTCCTCAGGTCCCAGCAGGATCGTACCATCCCAGCGGTCGAGCTCGCGCGCGAAGCGCCGCGCGGCGTCCTCGCCCCCGGCCTCGATCTCCGCGATCATGCGGCCCGCCACCTCGCGGGCCGCATCCTCGTTGCTGGCGGGCGTGCGCGCCGCCCGCTTGAGCCAATGGGTCGCCATGGCTCAGCGCGCCATGGCTAAGGCGGCGAGGCGCGGATTGTCGGCGACGCGCTTCATGTACTCGTCGGTGATGAAGCTGCTCGGTTCGGGCACCTGCTGCAACGTGCCCACGGCGCGCAGGTACTCGCCCAGTTTCGCGAACCAGCCATCCGCGGTCGATGCCCCGGCCGACCGGTCGAGCAGGCGCAACTGCTCGGGCAGGGTGAAGGTTGGCCGCGTGTCGATCTCGGCCGCGAGGTACTGGTCGGGCAGCGTGACGCCGCCCTGCTGGTAGAAGCGCGCCATCAACCGGATGGTCTCGTCACGGTTCTGCTTCTGCCACGCGATCGAACGCAGGAAGACGGCGAGGTATGCCGCAGCCAGCTCGGGCCGCTCCCGCGCGAAATCGGCACGCAGGATCAACGCGCCGGGCACTGTCGCGCCGGCATCCTTGCCGGAGCAGATGACCATGCCCTCGGCGCGTTCCTGCAGCGTGTAGATGTTGGGCGCCCAGACGCCGGCGAGCGCGCCGTTGCCGGAGGAGAAGGCGCTGATGATCTGCGCCTGGCCGAGGTTGACGAAGGTCACGTCGCGCCGCGACAGGCCCCAGCGCTCGAGGCAGGCGAAGGTCGCGTATTCCCCCGTGCTGTTGGTGGTCAGCAGGATCTGCTGGCCGCGCAGGCTGGCGGGATTGGCACGGATGCGCTCGACATCCGCGCGCCGCGCGACCAGCGCATTGCCGGCGCTCTCGTCATTGGTGATGCCGACCGTCAGCAGCCCGAAGCGCTGCGCGCCGAGCACCGCAGGGGCCGAACCCGTCCCGCCGGCGTCCCAGGCGCGCGCGGCCAGGGCCGCCACCTGCGGTGCACCCGCCGCGAAGGTCGAGAATTCCGGCTGCAGCCCCGCCTCGCGCCACCACCCCTTCTCGGTGGCGATGAAGAAAGGCAGCGCCCAATACAACGCAGGCTGGTAGGAAACCTTGATGGATGCCAGGCCCTGCGCGATTGCCGGCCGGATCGCCGGCAGCGCCAGCGCGGCGGCTGCGAGCAGCGTGCGTCGTGTGTGCATGGACGTCATCCTCCTGTTGTTGCTTGTCAGTCGTCGGGCCGGATCTGGTCGCGCAGCAGGCGCCAGACATGGGTGCGCAGATGCGTGAAGCTCGGCAGGTCCATCACCGCGTCGATCGGCATGGTGTCCCAGCTTTCCGCGGTGCGTACCGCGCTGACGTCCACGATCTCGCGCAGGCGTCCCGGGTCGCGCGCCAGCACCACGACACGATCGGAGAGGTAGACCGCCTCCTCCACCGCATGGGTGATGAACAGCGTGGTGCGCGGCTCGCGGCGCGTCAGCCGCACCAGCTCCTCCTGCATGACGGTGCGCGTCTGCGCGTCGAGCGCGCCGAAGGGCTCGTCCATCAGCAGCACGTCGGGCTCGATGGCGTAGGACCGTGCGATCGCGACACGCTGCTGCATGCCGCCCGACAGCTGGTGCGGGTAGCGGTCCTCGGTCCCTTCCATGCTCATGAGCTTGAGGTAGCGCGCCACCACCTCGTCCTGCCTCGCGCGCGATGCACCCTGGCAGCGCAGGCCGAAAGCGATGTTCTCCCGCACCGTCTTCCACGGGAACAGGGCGAATTGCTGGAAGACCACAGCGCGGTCGGGGCCGGGGGCGCGCACCTCCTTGCCGCCGACGCGCACGCAGCCGGAGGTCGGGTGGTCGAGCCCCGCGGCCATACGCATCAGCGTCGTCTTGCCGCTGCCCGAGGGGCCGACGACGGCGACGAATTCGCGCTCAGCCACCGTCAGCGTCACGTCCGAGATGGCGACGAACGCGCCGCCCGCGCGCGTCGGGAAGGCCTTGCCGACGGCGTCGAAGTGAATGTCCTTCATGCCTGCCCCCAGCGGGATTTCACCAGCGCCTCGGTGCGGCGGAGCGCGACGTCGAGTGCGACGCCGACGATGCCGACCGCGAGCATCCCCGACATCACGATTGCCGGCGCCAGGTTGGATTGCGCCTGGACCATGACGTAGCCGATGCCTGCGGACGCCACGATTAGCTCGGCCCCGATCAGCGACTGCCATGCAAGCCCGGCCGACACGCGCAGCCCCGCCACGATGGACGGCAGGCTGCCGGGCAGCAGCACTTCGAGCATGATCCGCGGCCCCGAGGCGCCCAGCACCTGCGCCGCCTCCACGATGCGGGGTTCGACCAGCTTCGCGCCGCGATAGGCGTTGATGAGGCAGGGCGGGAACGCACCGGCGAAGATCACCATGACCGGCCCGCCGATGCCCGTGCCGAACCACAGCGCGGCGAAGGGCACCCAGGCGAGCGGGGCGACGAAGCGCAGCATCTCGAAGATCGGCGTGACGATGTCATCCAGCAGCCGCCACCGCCCCATCGCCAGGCCGAGCGGCACGCCGACCATCGCAGCGAGCCCGAAACCCATGGCGAAGCGCCCGAGGCTGGCGAGCAGGTGCTGGACCAGCGTATGCCCCGCGAAGGGCTCGAAGCAGAGCCGCCAGGCGGTGCTCAGCACCGCGACCGGCGTCGGCAGCGCATTGGCGGTCACCAGCCCGGACTCCGCGACGCCGTGCCACAGCGCGAAGAACCCGGCAGCGCCCGCCAGCGTCAGCAGGATACGTTCGACGAAGCCTAGCTGCGCCATGGCATGAGCCTCGTCTCGGCGATGGCGAGCAGGCGCGTGGTCGCCGCGCCCAGTATGCCGACCACCACCATCGCCACCGCGATCATCGGCGGGTTGATGTCGCGATAGGCGGCGTCGAGCACCCGCCCCAGGCCGAAGAAGGCGCCCACCAGCTCGGCTGCAACCAGGGTCGTCCAGGCGGCCTGCAGCGAGAGGCGCAGCCCGATGAAGATCATCGGCATCGCACCGGGCACGATCACCTCGGCCAGCAGCTGCCACGGCCGTGCGCCATGCACCCGCGCCGCGGCGATCAGGGTGCGGTCCACGCCGCGCACGCCGGTCCAGGTGTTGATGACGGATGGCACGAAGGCGGCGAACCAGATCACCAGCACTTTCGCCGCGTCGCCAAGCCCGAGCCACACGATGGCCAACGGGATCCAGGCCAGTGGCGGAATGGGCCGCACCAGCAGGAAGGCGGGGTTGAGCAGCGCCTCGGCGCGCGCGGAAACCCCCATCAGCAGCCCGAGCGGCACGCCGGTGACGACCGCCACAGCGAAGCCCATCAGCACGAGGCGGGTGGAGTACCAGGCCTGCACCCACAGCGTGCCGCCGGCATAGCCATCGGTCACGAACTGGGTCAGCGCCGCCCAGAATTCCTCGGGCGAGGGAAAGCGATAGGCGGTGACGAAGCCCGTGCCGGTGGTCAGCACCCACCACAGCGCCAGCAGCCCCACCAGGCTCGCCGATCCGATGGCCAGGCGCCGGCGCGCGCCACCGAGGCGCCGCAGGCGGCGCGGGGCGGCTGGGCGGGGCGGGACGGGCGCTATGCCCGCCGGGGCACGCTCCGTCGCCGTCATGTCGGCTCCCGACATGGCTGACCTGTCCTGTTCGTTTCCTCGGTGCGGTGAAGCACGGATCATTTGTAAACGTTTTCACGATACGACCACAAGGCAGGCAGAGCTGTCAACGCTGGCTTCTCACTTGCTTCCCCGCACGACTGAAATCGCTTACAATCGCCGGATGGCGAAGCGCATCAGCATCCGGCACGTGGCCGCGGCGGCGGGGGTCTCGGTCGCCACCGTGAGCCGCGCCCTCAACATGCCCGATCGCGTCTCGCCCGAACTCCGCGGCCGGGTGGACGCCGCGGCGCGGGAACTCGGCTATCTCGCGAACGGCGCCGCCCGGGCGCTGGCCTCCCGCCGGACGGGAGCGATGGGCGCGGTGGTGCCGACCCTCGACAATGCCATCTTCGCCACCTGCATGGACGCCTTCCAGCGCAGGCTCGATGCCGCGCATGGCATGTCGCTGCTGGTGGCCAGCGCCGGCTACGATCCGGCGCTCGAAACCCGCGGTCTGCGATCACTGCTGCAGCGCGGTGTCGATGGCATCCTGCTGGTCGGCGCGGCGCATGAACCCGAGACCTGGTCCCTGCTGCCGGCCGAGATGCCCACAGTGATCACCTGGACGCACCACGCCGAGGGCTGCGCGCGCCCCTGCATCGGCTTCGACAACGCCGCCGCCGCCGCACGCATGACACGCCACCTGCTGGAACTCGGGCATCGCCGCATCGCCATGATCGCCGGCGTCGCGCGCGGCAACGACCGTGCGGCCGCGCGCATTGCCGGCGTGCGTGCCGCGCTGGCCGAGGCCGGGCTCGGGCTGGAACCGCCGCTGCTTGCGGAGCGCGCCTACAGCGTGGCGGACGGCCATGCCGCCATGACGGCGCTGCTGGCACTCGACCCGCGTCCGACCGCGGTGATCTGCGGCAACGACCACCTCGCCTTCGGTGCCGTCGCCGCTGCGCGCGCGCGCGGCCTGTCGGTGCCGGCGGATATCTCCGTGACCGGCTTCGACGACCTCGAATTTCCGGCCCATGGCGACCCGCCGCTGACGACCGTGCACGTGCCGGCCGCGGAGATGGGGCGCCGCGCCGCCGACCACCTTGCCGCGCTCGCCGCCGGCGAGGTGCCGCCACTGCCGCCGGAACTTGAGGCGCCCATCATGCTGCGTGGTACGACGGCGCCACCTCCCGGCCGCGCGGCCCCACGGCGCTGAACGCGGCGCGCACCGCCGGAAAGTTGCGCCACGGGATGGCAAGGCCCGCCATGGCAGGCCGGGGTGCGAGGGTCGTGGGCACTCACCCCAAACACAGGATGATTGCGGCGAGAGTGACGACGCCGGGGTGTTTTCCGGCAGTCGTCTCGCAGCGGGTTGCGTCGCGGCGGAACGGCTTGCGCTTGCTGAAGCAAGGCTCGATCAGGCGGCGCTGGTCGTGAGGCTGCTTGTCGAGCGGGGATTTCGGGGCGCGCGACGGATTGTTCGGACGGACGGCGACAGGGCCTTCGCGGCGATGTCCCTGCGCGCAGGGCCGGCGTCGAAGCGCTGGTTTCCAAAGGCCCTGGGCCTTTGGCGGGATGAGGTCCGGAACGGGGCAAAGCCCCATTCCGGTCCCATCCAGCGCCGCCCTACACCCGCTCAAGCACCCCTTGCTGCGCCAGGCGCCGACAGAAGGCGAGCGCATCCTCCCCCAGTTCCGCCGCCGTCGCGCCGTCCTCCAGACCCATCAGCCATTCCAGTTCCTGGGCGGTCAGCTTCTCCACGCCGCCATACCAGCGCAGCGCGGCGCCGCCCGTCTCGAAGGGCACCAGCGTGTGGTGCATGGTCTCGGACAGGCGCAGCCGGTCATCCGGCCCGGGCGGCGGCGTGTGCAGCGAGCGGCCCGGCAGCGCCATGCGGTCGCGCGCCACGCGGTCGAGCGCCGCCATGGTCAGCCGGTCGGCGATGTCGGGTCGGGCCAGCGCCGCCAGCGCCGCGGCCAGCCGGCCCTGAAGCACGGCGGCACCGTCCGGTTCCGCCAGGCGCCAGGTCGGCATGGCGGCGCGCAGCGCCGGCTCCTCGGCTTCAAGGTCGGCGAGGAGGTTGCGCAACATCTCCCCCAGCCCCGGTTCCATCAGCCCGATGGTGATGTGCAGGGACGGTTCGCCACCCTGCTGCACCATCGCCTCGTGCATCACGCCACGCGGCAGGTACAGCGCATCGCCCGGCGCCATCAGAAGCGCGTGCGGTTCGCCTTCGACGGAGGCGTTGTTGGCCCAGGGCGTGTGGCGCGTCGGCGCGGGATAGGGGATGTGGTCCCACACCCGCCACGCCTTGCGGCCCGACACCTGCATCACCAGCACATCATGCGTGTCGAAATGCACGCGGAAGCCCTGCGCGGCGGGCGGCGTCAGGTAGATATTGGCCTGCACGCCATGCAGGAAGGCCTTCTCCAGCCCGCGGCAGAAGCGCGCCAGCGGCGGATGGACCTCGTGGAACTGGGACACGACGAGGCTCGCGCCTTCGTCGTGGCGGGCGAACAACTGCGGCAGGTCCACGCGGTCGCCGCCTTCCTCGATGTAGTCGTCGATCGGCAGCGCGGCGCTGCCCTGGCGCGCGCCATCGGCCATCGACACGCGCGGCGTGCGCGCGGCATCGGTGCGCAGGAAGGCATCGAGATCGGCGACCGAGAGCAGCCCCGCGAAGCGCTCAGGGTCGTTGCCCGGCATCAGCCGCCAGGCGGTCCCTTCGCGCATGGCCATGCCGTCCTCCAGGGACAGCGTCCCGAAGGCCAGGGTCCAGGCTTCCTCTGCCACAGTCGCGCTCATCGTGATCCTCGTCCGCGTCCGGCGGCATCGCGCGGATCGCTGTCTGAAAAGCCGGTGCGGGGCCGGCCACGCCCGGCGCCATCGCGCGGGTCGCTGTCGGAATAGCCCGTGCGGGGGCGTCCGCGTCCGGCGCCGTCGCGCGGATCGCTGTCGGATTGGCCGGTATAGGGCCGGCCACGCCCGGCGCCATCGCGTGGGTCGCTGTCGGAAACCCCGGTGCGGGGGCGTCCGCGGCCGGCGCCGTCGCGCGGGTCGCTGTCGGATTGGCCGGTATAGGGTCGGCCGCGCCCGGCCGGGTCCCGCGGGTCACTGTCGGAGGTTCCGGTCCGCGGCTGCGCCACCGATGTCGCGGGCACCAGGCCCACCGCACCGCCGACCATCAGCATGCGCCGCGACAGGCGGCCGAGGCGCCCCTCCTTCACGTCGGGCATGACGTCCGCGCCTGCCACCGCGCATCGCGGTCGACCGCCATCCGGTGCCGGTTCATTTGCGGGGGGCGCCGCCGCCGCGGCCCTGCCCGGCCCCGTCATTCGGATCGGAATCGGTGATGCCCGTGCCGCGCCGCTGCCGCCACCCCGAGCCATAGCCGGACGGATCGGTCGGATCGCCGTCATTGATGCCGGTATAGGCCCGGCCCTGCGGGCGTGCAGGCCCACGGTAGCCGCCACGACCATTGCCCGGCGCGTCGTTCGGGTCGTTGTCGGTGAGCCCGGTGCGTGCCGGCCCACGATACCCGCCGCGGCCATTGCCCGCCCCATCATTGGGGTCGTTGTCGGTGATCCCCGTCCGCCCACCGCGATACCCGCCACGGCCGAAGCCCGGCCCGTCATTCGGGTCGGAATCGGTGATGCCCGTGCGCGGCCGCCCGCGATACCCGCCACGGCCGAAGCCCGGCCCGTCGCTCGGATCGGAATCGGTGAGGCCGGTGCGGTACTGCACCGGCGTCGGCTCCAGCGCCTCGGCCGCCGGCGCGACGGCGGCGGCGGCGATGCCCGCCGTCGCGACGCGCAACACCAGCAGCCGGCGCCCGAGGCCCCGGCGTTCCGGTTCGTCGGCCGCATCCTTGCCCCCGGTCAGGGGCGCGCCCGTCTCGGTCATGCTCATCCCTCTCCTTCCCCCGGCGTATCATCGGGCCGAGGCGCCAGTCTCGGCAAGCGAGGTGAGAGAGGGGTGAGTGCCCCATCGCACGGTTTCGCGGCTTGATCCGCCGCAAGCGGCCGGATCGGTCGTCAATAACCGCGACCGCGCCCCGGCGCGTCGCGCGGATCGCTGTCGGTGACCGCGCGGCGCGTGCCGCCACGCCCCTGGCCCGCCCCGTCATTCGGGTCGGCATCGGTGTAGCCGGTGCCCCGTGCGCGCCCGCCACCGCGGCCATAGCCGGGACCGTCGGACGGGTCGGCATCGGTGAAGCCGGTACGCCGGCGCGCCGGGCTGTAGCCGCCGCGGCCCTGGCCCGGCCCATCGGAGGGGTCGGAATCCGTGTAGCCGGTGCGCACGCGATTGCCGCCGCGGCCCTGCCCCGGGCCGTCATTCGGGTCGGCATCGGTCAACCCGGTGCCTCGGGGCTGCGGCGCATAGCCGGCATTGTTCGGCACGACGACGCAGCCGGCCAGGGCCGGTGCCGCGGCACCGAGCGTCGCCACCTTCACCACGAGCATCCGGCGCCGCAGGCGCGGCGCATCATTGTCGTCCAGGACCGTGTCCCCCCTCGAATCGGTAGGACAGCATCCTTCCGTGCCGCTCCGTGTCGGAGCAAGCCCCATCGGACCTGTTGCCGCCGATCCCGGCCGCGACGCCCCGCTGGCGCCGGTCCCGGATCAGCGGTCCCTGGAAAAGACCACGTCCGACCGGAATCGATCAGGCGCGCAAGGCTGCTCGCTCAAACATTGGTTTGGAGCGGCCGTGCGTGAGCACGGTCGACCGCAAACCACTGCCGTCTTCCGCGGCCTGCTGGCCCGCTCCCCTGCCGGCGCACCAGCAAGGGGAGCGGGCGGGACACGACCGGCGGGGGGGGGGATCAGCAACGCCAGGAGAGGAACGAGACGTTGCTGTCGGTCGGTTCCGGCTGGCGGTCCGATCGATGGTCCGGGCCCCGCGTCGCGGATGCGTTGCGCCCGTGCGTGCTGCGGCCTGCCAAGGGGCGCGAGGCGATGCCGGCGGCCCAAGCCTCGACCTTCAGCAGCCGGCGGTGGAGTCGGGAGGAGGTGGCGGAGGGGGGCATGGCGCCTTTAATTGCGAATGCGTCTCATTATTGTTCATGCGCCACGAGCGCGCAAGCCCCGTCCCCATCCGCGTTTGCGCGGCGCACGGCGCCGTCGCATGCTGGCCGACACCAGGGAAACGACCGGGACCACCATCCATGACCCATCGCCGTAGCCTTATTGCCGCAACCGCAGCGCTTGGCGTCCTGCCGCGCATCGCCCTCGCGCAGCAGCGCTTCGCCAGCCTGTACATGTTCGTACCCGCCGGGCCCGGCGGCGGATGGGACGGCCTGGGCCGCGCCATCGAACAGGCGGCGCGCGCGTCGGGCCTGGTCGGCACCCTCCAGTTCGAGAATGTCGGCGGCGCCGGCGGCATGGTCGGCCTGCCGCGCTTCCTGCAGCAGCGACGCGGGCGCGCCGACGCGCTGATGGTCGGCGGGTCCGTCATGGTCGGCGCGGCGCTGACCAACAAGACGCCGATTTCGCTGCAGAACACCGTCGCGGTCGCCCGCATGACCGAGGAAGCCGGCGTCATCATCGTGCCGGCCAACAGCCCCATCCAGAACATCGGCCAACTCGCCGACGCGCTGAAGGCCAATCCGCGCGCCGTCTCGGTCGCCGGCGGCAGCGCCGGCGGCACCGACCACATCATCCTCGGCCTGATGCTGCAGAAGCTCGGCCGCCAGCCGCGCGAGGCCTCCTTCGTCGCCTTCCCAGGCGGCGGGCCGGCGCAGGCGGCGATCCTCGGCGGGCAGGTTGCGGCCGGCATTTCCGGCTGGTCCGAATTCTCCGAGCAGATCAAGGCCGGCCGTGTGCGCGCCCTGGCCACGACCGGCGAACGCCGGCTCGATTCCGCGGTGCCGACGCTGAAGGAAAGCGGCATCGACGTTGTCGCCACCAATTGGCGCGGCGTGTTCGGCGCCCCAGGGATCAACGCGACGCAGCGCCAGGCGCTGGTGGACCTGATGACCGCGATCCACGCCACCGAGGCCTGGCGCCGCATCCTCGAGGATCGCGGCTGGGAGGATGCCTTCCTCACTGGCCCGGCCTTCGACCAGTTCCTCGATCGCGACCGCAGCGAAACCGAGGGCGTGCTCAAGGATCTCGGCCTCGCCTGACCGGCGGGGTCGCGACGCCATGAAGCAGGGTGCGTTTCCCGACCTGATGGTCGGCCTCGGGGTTACCGGGCTGGGCCTGATGACCGTATGGCTGACCTGGGTCATCCCGGTGACGCCGGTCTATGCGGTGGTGGGCCCGAAGCTGGTGCCGGCGGTCATCGCCGCCGCGCTGGTCGTGCTGGGCCTGTTGATCTGCGCCGCGGCACTGCGCGGTGGCTGGAGCGCCGATCTGCCCGAAGTGGCCGAGGCCGGGCCGCCCAACCTGCCCGCGCTCGCCTGGCTGGGTGGCGGCATGCTGCTGAACCTGGTGCTCATCGTGCCGCTCGGCTTCGCGATCGGCGCGGCGGTGCAGTTCGTCTGCACCGCGCGGGCCTTCGGGTCGCGGGCACCGCTGCGCGACGCCGTCATTGCACTCGCCGTCTCGCTCGGCGCCTTCTTCCTGTTCGTCGAAGCGCTCGGCGTGAACATCGGCGCCGGCGTGCTCGAAGGGGCGATCCTGCGGGCGCTTGGTCAGGAAGTCCCATGACGACCACCCCCTATCGACCCGAGGCTCCGCCCCGGGCCGCGAGCGCACGGCGCGGCCGCGCCGTGCGTCTGAGGGGAGATCCGGCGCGCATCGGGGCAGCAGGCCCCGTGCCCATCATCCCGCACCAGCCCGAGGCTCTGCTTCGGGCTGCGAGCGCACAGCGCGACCGCGCCCAAACCACCCGCCGTCCCCAGCGCACCAGCGCGTGGCGCGAAGGCAAGCCGGGCGGATGCCCGGCGCCCGCCGTCTGAGGGCATAAGCAATGCGCGCCTTCCGCTTCGTCACTGTCGATGTCTTCACCGACCGCCGCTTCGGTGGCAACCAGCTCGCCGTATTTCCCGATGCGCGCGGCCTGTCGGATGCCGAGATGCAGGCGCTCGCCGCCGAGTTCAACCTGAGCGAGACGACCTTCGTCCTGCCGCCGGCGCATCCCCACAACAGCGCCCGCGTGCGCATCTTCAACCGCGTCGCGGAAATGCCCTTCGCCGGCCACCCCAATGTCGGCACTGCCTTCGTGCTCGGCCGCGAGGACGAGGACAATCCGCGCACCTACCGCTTCGAGGAACCTGCCGGCCTGGTCGAAGTCGCGCTGCTGCGCGACGACACCGGCCGCGTGCTGGGTGCCGAGGTCGCCGCCCCGCAGCCGCTGCGGATCGGCGCGGAACTGCCCGTAGCCATCGCCGCGGCCTGCGCGAGCCTGCCCGAAGATGCAATCGTCACCGCGCGGCACACGCCGACCCTCGCCGCCGATGGTGGCAACCACCGCCTGTTGACCGAGGTGACGCCGGCGGGCCTCACCGCCGCCGCACCCGACCTTGGCGCCTTCCGCCGCGCCGTCGCGGCGCATCCGGACCAGACGCGCGGCTTCCTATCGCTGTACCTGTACTGCCGCGACGGGACGGCAGTGCGGACGCGCATGTTCTCCCCGCTGACCGGCACCTGGGAGGATTCGGCAACCGGCAGCGCGGCGACACCGCTGGCCGGCTTCCTGCTGAACCTCGATGGCGGCACCGAGGGCAGCTGGGACATGACGCAGGGTGTCGAGATGGGGCGGCCTTCGCTGCTGCTGGCGGGTGCGCGGCGCATGCCTGACGGCATCCGAGCCCGCGTCGGCGGGCATTGCGTGCCGGTGCTGCGGGGCGAGGCCGTGCTGTGAGGCGGTGCGGGGGGGCGCTGTCCCGTGGGTGCGCGGGGCAGTTGGAGAGGGGCTTTGCCCCTCTCCAAACCTCACCCCAGCAAAGGCTACAGGCCTTTGCAAACCTCCGTCTGGTGCGGTGCGCCGAGGGCGGTATCGGCGGCGAAGCGTGCTCCTGTGCGCGGAACGGGCTTCGGATGGGCCGAACAACCTGGCGGGCCCGACGCCCGGTGTCCGTGGTTCAGGGGCCCGCTGGCCCCTGGCGGGGTGGTTTGGAAGGGCAGAGCCCCTCCATCAGGATCCTCAGGCGGGCCTTTGCAAACCTCAACCTGGTGCCAAACTGGTCAGCTGCGCGCCCGGGCCGCTCGACCGCGGCGCAGGGGACCCGAAATTCGCGGGCGAGCAGGGTGCCGGAACCCGATTCCTGTTGCTCGGCCGGGGTGGCTTTCCAAGCCCTCCGCGCTCGCGCCGAGCGCCGCCGTGCCCTTCGGCATGCAGCGCCCCCGCCGCGCTCCGCGCCAAAAACCCGCATTCCAAAGGCCCGTTGGCCTTTGGTGGGGGAGGTCCGGAGGGGGCAAGGCCCCCTCCGCCTTCAGCCGCGCCATCCCGCCGAACGTCCCGTATCCCTGCGAGGCTGATTCATGGACTCCATCTCGGGACTCGCTCTCGGCTTCGGCAATGCCCTCACCCTGGCCAATCTCGCCTGGGCGTTGCTTGGTTGTTTCCTCGGCACCGCGGTTGGCGTGCTGCCGGGTATCGGCCCGGCACTGACCATCGCGCTGCTGCTGCCGATCACCTTCTCGGTCAGTGCGACGGGCGCCTTCATCCTGTTCTGCGGTGTCTTCTACGGCGCGATGTATGGCGGCAGCACGACCTCGATCCTGCTGAACACGCCGGGCGAGAGCGGGTCGATCATCACCGCGCTCGAAGGGGCGAAGATGGCGCGCAACGGGCGCGCGGGGCCGGCGCTGGCGACCTCGGCGATCGGGTCCTTCGTGGCGGGCACGGTGGGCACGCTGGGGATCGCATTCCTGGGGCCGGTGATCGTGGAATGGGCACTAGTGCTGGGGCCGGCGGAATACTTCGCGCTGATGGTGCTGTGCTTCGTCACCGTCTCGGCGGTGCTGGGGTCATCGGCGCTGCGCGGGCTGACCTCGCTGGCCTTCGGGCTGATGCTGGGGCTGGTGGGGGTCGATCTGCAGACCGGCCAGCCGCGGCTGACCTTCGGCGTGCCGGAACTGCTGGATGGCGTGAATGTAGTGCTCGTCGCCGTCGCGCTGTTTGCGGTCGGCGAGGCGCTGTACATGGCCTGGCGCCACCATGCGGGTAAGCAGGAGGTGCTGGAGGTCGGCCGGCTGATGCTGTCGCGGGAGGACCTGAAGCGGTCCTTCTGGCCGTGGATCCGCGGCGCCGGGCTGGGCTTTCCCTTCGGCGTGCTGCCGGCGGGCGGCACCGAGATGCCGACCATGCTGTCCTATTATGCCGAGCGGAAACTGGCGAAGCCGGAATACGTGAAGGAATTCGGCACGGTCGGCGCCATCGAGGGCGTGGCCGGGCCGGAGGCCGCGAACAACGCCGCGGCGGCGGGCATCCTGGTGCCGATGCTGACCCTTGGCCTGCCGACCAGCGCGACGGCGGCGATCATGCTGTCGGCCTTCCAGTCCTACGGCATCAATCCGGGGCCGCTGCTGTTCACCCAGCAGGCGGAGCTGGTCTGGACGCTGATCGCATCCCTGTTCATCGCCAACGTCATGCTGGTGGTGCTGAACCTGCCTCTGGTCGGGCTGTGGGTGCGCATCCTGAAAATTCCGGTGCCGCAGCTCTATGCCGGCATTCTGGTGTTCGCGACGATCGGCACCTACGGCATCTCCAACAGCGTCATCGACCTGGTGATCCTCTACACGCTGGGCGTGGTCGCGATGTTCATGCGGCGCTTCGACTTCCCGGTGGCACCGGTGGTGATCGGCATGATCCTTGGGCCGATGGCCGAACAGGCGCTGCGCCAGGCGCTGACGATCAGCCAGGGCGACTGGTCGGTGTTCATCACGCGGCCGGGCAGCGCGATCATCATGGCGCTGGCGGTGTTGGCGCTGGCCGGGCCGCGGCTATACGGCGCCATCGCGCGGAAGGTCTGACCCGATGTTCTACGAACCGCGTAATGGCCACGGGCTGCCGCATGACCCGTTCAAGGCGATCGTCGCGCCGCGGCCGATCGGCTGGATCTCGACGCTGGACGTTGAGGGGCGGCCGAACCTCGCACCGTATTCCTTCTTCAACGCCGTGCATTCGCGCCCGCCGATGCTGATGTTCACCAGCGAGTCGATGAAGCACAGCGCGGCGAACGCCATCGCGACCGGGGAGTTCGTGTTCAACTTGTCCACGCAGCCGCTGTTCGACGCGATGAACACCTCCTCCGCCGCGCTGGCGGCCGGGGAGGACGAATTCGCCGCGGCAGGGCTGGAGACGGCGCCGTGCCGCGTGGTGAAGGCGCCGCGCGTCGCCGCGTCGCCGGCGTCACTCGAATGCCGGGTGGTGCAGTCCATGCCGCTGCACGACGTGGACGGCAAGGCGGTGGATGGCTGGATCATCATAGGCCAGGTGGTTGGCGTGCATATCGACGAAGCGTTCCTCCGCAATGGCCGCTTCGACACCGCCGCGGCCCAGCCGCTGGCGCGCTGCGGGTACCGCGACTACGCCGTGGTGACCGAGATGTTCGAGGCGCTGCGCCCGACCGATGGCGGGGTGTTCGGGGCGGGGCAACCCGATCGCTGACCGCGTGGTCCTGAGGCGGGTGGAATCGCACCTGCCACGTTCGGGCCATCATCGTAACCCGACCGGGGGCCGCCCTACCCCCGCACCGGCCTGACCGTTGCCAGGATCGCCGCCCCCACCGCCAGGAACACCAGCACCGTCGACATCCCTGCGCGCTGGCTGCCGGTCGCGTGCGTCACCGCCGCCAGCACCGCCGGGCCGAAGAAGCCGGTGACCCGCCCCGACAGCGCGAACAGCCCGAAATGTGCGGCGATCTCGCCTTCCGGCGCCATGCGCGCCATCAGCGTGCGCGATGCCGCCTGTGCCGGCCCCATGAAGATGCCGAGCGCCATGGCCATGCCCCAGAACACGGCCTTGCTGTCGGTCAGCAACAGCGCCGCCCCAAGCACGACCATGGACACAAGGGCGACCATCACCGTGCGCTTGGACCCGACCCGGTCCTCGACCAGCCCGAAGCCGGCGGCACCGAGGCCTGCCGTGACATTCAGCGCGATGCCGAACAGCAGGATCTCCTCGAAATCCAGGCCATGGACGCCGGCGGCGAAGATGGCGCCGAAGGCGAACAGCGTGTTCAGCCCATCCGTGTAGAACAGCCGCGCGATCAGGAAGCGCAGCATGTCGGGCCGCTTCGGCAGCCCGCGCACCAGATGCTTCGTCTCGGCGACGCAGGTGGTCACGGCCTGCCCCATGGGCAGTCTCTCGCCCGGCGGGTCGGGCACCATCAGCAGCACCGGCCAGCCGAATATCAGCGTCCAGGCACCAACCAGCAGGGCGGTGGCGCGCACATGTTCGGATGTTCCGCGATCCAGCCCGAACAGCGCCGGGTTGGGTTGCACCAGCAGCACCAGCGCTATGGCCAGGCACGCCAGCCCCCCCGCATAGCCCAGCCCCCAGGCGAGGCCCGAGACTCGCCCGATCTGCGCCGGCGGCGCGACCTCCGGCAGCATGGAATTGTAGAAGACGGTGCCGAGTTCGAAGCCGACCGTGGCGATGCCGACGCAGACCAGCAGCCACACCGTGTAGGACGGATCAGGTGCGGCAAACCACACCAGCGCGGTGAACACCGCCGTCACCAGCGTGCAGGCCGCCAGCAGCATGCGCCGATGCCCGCCAAGATCCGCAATGGCGCCGAGCAGCGGCGACAACAGCGCGATCGCCAGCGCCGCGATGGTCTGCATCCAGCCCCATTGCGCCTGCCCGGTCGCGGCATCCGGCGCCACCCCTTGGGTGAAATAGGCAGCGATGACGAAGGTCGAAACGACGGTCGGAAACGCGCTGTTCGCCCAGTCGAAGGACGCCCAGGCCAGGGCCTTGCGGTTCACTCGACGGCCGGCGTCGTGCCGGGCGCGGGCATCGAGACCCGGGTGATCGCCCATTGCACCGAGGTCTCGCCCTCCTCCGCCAGCAGCACGACCTGGGAGGAGCGTCGCGGCTCGCCGCCGAGATACACGCTGTCCTCAAGCGCCACGCGCGCGCGGCTGGCGCGGATCTTCCAGCCGATGCCCGATGGCAGGCGCAGCAGCGCGGCACTTTCATCCTGCAGCAGCGATGCGACGACGCCCGGATGCAGGTGGAAGCGCAGCGAAAACGCCGGGATGGCGGCATCGCCGGGGATCTCGACCACATCCTCCCCGCGCAGGTCGTCGCCGGATTCCGCGAGATACAGCCGCCGCCTATGCACCGCGCCGAAGGCCCGGCGCCAGCCGTCATGGCTCGCCTCCAGCCATTGCGCGCCGGCCGATTCATGGCGCGCCGTCTCAACCTGTTCGGGCCGGCGCCCCAACCCCTCGGGCCGCAGTTCCGCCGAATTGGTGTCGGACAGCACCAGCGTCGAATGCGCCGCGGTGGCGCGCAGCGCGTCGCGCCAGGCTTCCTCGGCCGCCGGGGCGGCGCCGCAATTGACGATCAGCCGGTCACGGCCAATCGACATCTCGAAGGCCAGGGTTCCGGCATGGGCGAAGCGGTCGGCGCCGGCCGGCAACCCGCCCTCGGCCCCGGCGGTGGCCCGCGCCGTGGGCGGCGCGCCGGTATCGACGATGATCAGCGTGCGCCCCGCCTGCAACCGCTGGAACCCCGTCTCTGGCAAATCGAGCGGCGCGCGCCCGCGTGCCTGCCCCTGCGTCAGCACCAGGTCGAGCAGCGCCGAGCCTTCATCCCGCGTGCCGTTGAACAGCGCGAGCCCGCCATCGCCATGGCGGAACAGCCGCAGCGCCGGCGCCGCGCGGTCCAGCACGGCCGCCAGATGCGGCGGCGGTTCCATCCCCGCGCCATGCAGCAGGTTGCGGATCTCGATCAGGTCCTGCAGTGCCAGCAACTGCATCGACGGAGATCGTTCGACATGCCCGCCATCGGGGTGGAACTGCCGTTCGATCTCGGCCGGCAGGAAACGGGCGGCGCGCTGGAGGTAGGCGTCCTCCTGCAAGGCGATCGCCGCCGCCATCGCGCCCTTCAGCGCGGCCAGCGCGCCGCGATGCTCGGCCTCAGCCGGCAAGGCGGCGGACAGGTCGCGGGCGTCCTGCGCCATGCGCGTCATCACCGCGCGGCGGAAGGCGTCCTCGGAGGTCGCGGCGAAGAAATCCCAATGGCCGAGCCAGGCGGACATCCGCGCGCCGACCACCTCGGGCGCATCGGCCACGGCCTCGTCGGCGCCGCGCGCCAGCCAGTCATCCGTCATGGCGCGGGCATGCAGGCGTGCCGCATCGGTGCCCAGCGCCCGCAGGTCGCGCATCCAGGCAAAGCCGTGCGCAGCCGCGCGCCAGGCAGCCGTGCCGGATGCGGTGTCCCAGCCCTCGGTCCCCGGCAGGCCGGGGCGCAGGATGCGGGCGGTGCCCAGCGTCTCGAACTCGCCCCGCAGCAGCCGGGCACCGCGCGCCGGATCGCCGGGCCACAGGTCGCGGAAGGCCCGCGCCGGGGCATCCGGCACCCGGACGGGCTTGAGCCGCGCGAGCTTCTGCCGGGCCCCGCGCAGGATGCCGATCATGCGGCGGCCCCGCGGATCGCGGCGATCGCCGCGGCGTAGTCGGATTGCCCGAACACCGCGGTGCCGGCGACCAGCACGTCGGCGCCGGCCTCAATGCAGGGCCGCGCCGTCTTTGCCGTGACGCCGCCATCGACCTGGAGATGAATGGACCGCCCCGTCGCGTCGATCATCTGCCGCAGCGTGGCGATCTTCGCCAACTGGCTGTCGATGAAGGACTGCCCGCCAAAGCCAGGGTTCACCGACATCACCAGGATCAGGTCGGTCAGGTCCAGCACATGCACCACCGCGTCGACCGGCGTGGCCGGGTTCAGCACCACCCCTGCCTTCTTGCCCAGCGCGCGAATGGTCTGGAGCGAGCGATGCAGATGCGGCCCGGCTTCCGGATGCAGGCTGATCAGGTCTGCGCCGGCCTCGGCGAAGGCGGCGAGATACGGATCGGCCGGCGCGATCATCAGATGCACGTCGAAGGGCATTGCACTGCGCTTGCGCAGCGCCTTCACGATGACCGGCCCGAAGGAGATGTTGGGCACGAAATGCCCATCCATGATGTCGAGATGCAGCCAGTCCGCACCGGCCGCGGCGATGGCGTCCACCTCCTCACCCAGGCGGGCGAAGTCGGCGGCGAGGAGGGAGGGAGCGATCAACGGTGCGGGCACGAGTCGGTTGTAGCCGTTTGCGACAAAGCGCGACAACCGGCGCCCTGCCGCAAGCCACCGTTCGCTCCCGGCGGAGCATCCGGAACGCTGTGCGCCATTGGCGCGCCGTGGCTTGCGGAGAGAGGCGCCGGCCGGACTGCGCGAAGGAAAGGAAGGCGGAGAGGGGCTTTGCGCCTGTCCGGACCTCAGCCCGCCAAAGGCCAGGGCCTTTGGAAACCGATACCTGGCGGCGAGCGGTACAGGCGTTCGGAACGAGCAAAGTCGCGCCACGCCGGAAGCCCAGACACCACTCGCGCGCCCGCTTACCGTTCCATGTCAACGAAACAGCCCTGCCCAGCGCCAAGTGACGGCATTCCAAAGGCCCCTGGCCTTTGGTGGGGGAGGTCCGGAGGGGGCAACGACCCTTCCGGTTCCTCACTGCCGCCGCGCCTCCGATCGCCGTCAGATCGGCAGCGCTGTCGTGCTCTTCACCCGTTCCATCGCAAACCGCGACGTCACCTTGCGCAACGCCGGCACCTGCGCGGTCAGCCGGCGATAAAACGTGTCGAAGGCCTGCATGTCCGGCACCACCACCCGCAGCAGGTAGTCCACGTCGCCGCCAAGTCGCCAGCACTCCACGATTTCCGGCATCTTGCCCACCGTCGCGGCGAAGGTCTCGATCCAGTTGGCGGAATGGTCGCCGGTCTCGATCGCCACGAAGACCGAGACGCCGAGGCCGACCTTCTCCGGGTCCAGCAGCACCACCCGGCCGGTGATCACACCCTCCTGCTCCATCTTGCGGATGCGCTTCCAGCAGGGTGTCGGCGTCAGCCCGACTTCCTTGGCGATATCGGCGAGCGAGAGGGCGGCGTCGCGCTGGATCAGGCGGAGGATGGCGCGGTCGGTATCGTCGGGCTCAAAGCGGCGGCTCACAGGCAAGTCCTTGGCTGATTTTCGATATTCAGTAGATGGAAAATCTTTTGCTTGCAAGATTTCAGCGGCATTGGAGAAACCCATTCCATCAAGCCGCCGGAATGCCTGCCATGATCCGCCGCGACCTCCTCCGATCCACCCTGCTTGGCGCAGCCGGGCTCATGTCCCGCGCCGCCGGCGCGCAGCCCACTTCCTGGGCGCCGGACCGGGCGGTGCGCATCGTCATCCCCGTCGCCCCCGGCGGCAGCCTCGACATCCTCGGCCGGCTGCTGGCGCGCCACCTGATGCCGCGGTTGGGCCAGCCGGTGGTCGCGGAAAACCACCCCGGCGCCGGCAGCAACCTCGCTTTCGAACTGGTCGCCCGCGCCCGGCCGGATGGCCTGACCCTGCTGGTCGGGTCCGACCCGCTGGCGATCAACCCGGCGCTCTATCCGCGCGTCGGCTTCGACCCGGTGCGCGACTTCGCCCCGATCATCGAGGCGGTGCGCGCGCCCCAGGTGCTGGTGGTCAATCCGCGATCCCCGGTGACCAGCGTGGCGACCTTCGTCGACTGGGCGAAGGAGGAAGAGGGTCGGCTGACCGTCGCCTCCCAGGGCAACGGGTCGATCGGCCACCTGGCCGGGGCGCTGTTCGCCCTGCAGGCCGATCTGCGCTTCACCCACGTGCCCTATCGCGGCGGCGGCCCCGCCGTGGTCGACCTGGTCGCCGGGCATGTCGGGGCGCTGTTCGTCACCCTGCCCGCGGCGATCGAGCACATCCGTGGCGGCAGACTGCGCGCCCTGGCGGTGACCGGGGCGGACCGGTCCGCCGCCATCCCAGACGTGCCAACCGTGGCCGAAACCCTGCTGCCCGGCTTCGACGTCGTGACCTGGCAGGGGATCCTGGCCCCGGCGGGCACGCCGCCAGCGGCGATCGATCGCCTCGCCGCAGAACTCGCCGCCATCCTCGCCCAGCCGGCCATCGCCGAGGACCTCACCGGCCAGGGGTTCACCGTCACCGCACACGGCCCGGACCGCTTCGCCGCCCTGGTGCGGGCGGAAGCCGAGCGCTGGCCGGCCCTGGTGCGCCGCACCGGCGCGCGGTCGGAATAGGCAGCAGGCTGGACCGGCCGCGACACGACATGGTGAAACGGATGGATGCTGCCCCGGCGCGCCCTCCTGTCGACCGCCCTGCTCGGCGCCTGCGCCGCGCCGGACGGGGGGCGGGACCCCGCGCCGCTGTCGCAGGCGACGCTGCTGGTCGCCGCCGAATCCTGGCACACGGATCTGTGCGTGCTGGCAGCGACCGTGCGGGCCGGGCCGCTGGCACCCTTCGCGGGCGCGGCCCCCGCGGCGCAGGCCTTCGCCTTCGGCTTCGGGCTGGAATCCTGGATGCGCGCCGCGCGGCCGGGATCGGCGGAGGCGCTGGGGGCGATCGCCGGCGGGCCGGCCGCCGTCTCGGTCCGCGCGCTGCAAGGCCCGGCGCCGCCAGGGGCCGAGGAGCACGTCGCCCTGCGCCTGCCCATGGGCGGCCACGCCGCCATCGCCGGCTTCATCCTGGACCAATTGCCGGGCCCGCTGGCGCCGGCACCGGAGAACGGCGCCAGGCTGCTGCTGCCCTCGGCCCAGCGCTACAGCCTGGGCTTCACCTGCAACGGCTGGGTCATGGCGGCCCTCGCCGCGGCCGGGCTTCCCGTCCCGGTCGCCGGCATCCGCTTCCGCGGGGAAGCCATGACCGCACTGCGTATCGAGGCCCGCCGCCAAGCCGCCCAGGGCTGATGCCCAAAGCGTGATCGCCGCAAGTGGAATCGCCGGAGGCGTGAATCACACGATCAAACTAAGGCATGGAGCAGGAGGCGTGAGCAAAGACGAATGGATCCTGCTCTACGCGCCATTGCATGGACCAGTGGCATTGCGGTTCCACTGGGACGTTGGCGCACGCATCCGCGGCCTGGCCTGCGCGCCCGGCACGGGTGTTCCGAGGGTAACGGTCAGCCCGGGCGCGGTCGTGCATGCGCGGCCCCGCATCGCGGCGTGGCCACCATCCGAGGGGGCGGCGGCAGGGAGCCGTTTCGCATGACGCCGCCCATCGCAAGGGTGGGATGCGAAGATTGCGGTGCCTTCACCCGGTCCCGCCAGTGTACGGGAGCGCCCCCAAAGGCCCTTCCCTGTGCGGAATGTCACGGATCGGTCGCCCTGAAGTCCTTCATTTGCCCCGATTGGCGGGTTCAACACCGTCGTGACCACGAATCGCCCATGGAAGCCGAGTTGATGTCCATCCGCCGCGACCTGCTGCTGCGCAGCGCGCTGCTCCGCCAGCCGGACATGCCGCCGTTGCCGCCCCTGCGCGCAGTGACGCAGCCGCCCGCGCCACCACCACGGCGGACCAGCAAGGCAACGCCGCGGCGGCGGACGACGCGCGTGTCGGACAGCCAGGGCTCGTCGCACTGAACCGAAGGTCGAAGGGACGCCGCCTCAGCGGCGCGGGGATGGTTCGGGGAGACGTCGAACCGGAGAGGGCTTTGCCCCCTCCGGACCTCTCCCACCAAAGGCCGGTGGGCCTTTGGAAACCGTTACCTGGCGCTGGGCGGCGAGGTTTGGCCCGGAATTGAAAGTCGCTTTGGACACGCGGGCAAAGCCGGGGATTGCGCCTGGCACTGGTGTCTGGCGCCGAGTGCCCTGGGCATTCGAAATGCCGCCTGGTGGCACCGGGCGTTGTCTTTAGGCCGAGGGCAAGACGCCCTCTCCGCGGCCGATACGCGTCCCTCGGACCAGTGGCACGAACTGGCCGACCATGCCGGAGAAGCACCGGATCCTGGCCGATGCTTCCGGCATGTTCTGCTTATCATGAGCGCGGCCGGCCCGGCGGTAATGAAGCCCCAAGGCAAGCGACCACGGCCCAGGGCCGCACAAACCCGCGGTCCAGGGGCCCGTTGGCCCCTGGTGGGGAGAGGTCCGGAGAGGGGCGACGTCCCTCTCCGCGCCCCTCACCCGGCCCGGCGAAACCGCGCCGCGAAAAACCCATCCATCCCACCCCGTGCGCTCCAGAAATCCGGTCGCGTCCGCAGGCACCCTGCCGGCGAGATCGCCTCCGGCAGCCCCGGCAGCTCGCCCGGGGTAAACGGGTCGTGCGCCAACCCGAGCGACGCGGCGCGGGCCAGATGCGCCTCGCCTTCCTCGGGTTGCAGGGAGCAGGTGGCGAAGATGATGCGCCCGCCCGGCTTCAGCATGCCGGCGGCGGCCTTCAGCAGCCGTACCTGCGCCTCGGCGGCGGCTTGCACGTCGCGGGGGCGCTTGGCGTGCGCCACGTCGGGGTGACGGCGGATGGTGCCGGTCGCGGTGCAGGGGGCGTCGAGGAGGATGGCGTCGAAGGGCGCGGCCGGCGACCAGGCGGCGGCGTCGGCGCGGATGATCTCGGCGGAAAGCCGCAGGCGGGCCAGGTTTTCCGACAGGCGGGCCACGCGGCCGGCGTCGCGCTCGACCGCCGTGACCACGGCCCCGGCGGCGGCAAGTTGCGCCGTCTTGCCGCCCGGTGCCGCGCACAGGTCGGCGATCCGCTCGCCGGGCCGGGCCTGAAGCAGCAGGGCGGGCAGGGCGGCGGCGGCGTCCTGCACCCAGAAGCGTCCCTCGGCGAAGCCGGGCAGGTCGGTGACGCGGGTGCCGGCGGCGAAGCGCCAGGACCCGGTTGGCAGGATCTCGGCGCCCTCGGGCGGGGTCGCACCCGGCGCGGGGGTCAGGTCCAGCGGGGCGGGGCCGCGATGCGCCTCGGCGATGGCGCGCACCGCCGGGCCATAGGCCGCATGCCAAGCCGCCCACAGCCATTGCGGCGTGTCGAGCCGCGGCGCGTCCAGGCCCTCCAGCGCGGCCGGACCCTCGGTCGCGACCTTGCGCAGCACCGCATTCACCAGCCCGGCGAAGGCCTTGGGCGCGAGGGCGACGGCGGTGGCGACGGCGGCGTGCGCCGGGGTGTCGAGCAGCAGTAGCTCCGCCGCGCCGATGCGCAGCGCGTGGCGCGCCGGCGGTGGCGGTTCCTTGCGCAGGAAGGGGGCGAGCACCTCGTCGATGCAGCCCAGGCGCCGCAGCACCATCGCGGCAATGCGGTGGGCCGCCGCACGGTCGCGCGGGTCCAGCCGCTTGGACAGGTGTTCCAGCGCGTCCTCGAGCGGCTTGCGCTGTTCCAGCGTCGCGTCGAGCAGGTCGCGCGCCGCCTTGCGGGTCGGTAGTCCGGAAAGGGGTGCCAAAAGGTCTCGCGGGGCTGGGGGTGGGACCGAAGGGGCTTTGCCCCTCCGGGCCTCCCCACCAAAGGCTTAAGGCCTTTGGAAACCAATACGTCGCGCCGGGCAGGGCATCTGTCGTGATCGTCAAATTATGTGCCGGGCACCAAAACGCATGCTGGCACTCATTCTGACAGCCCTGCCCGACGCCAGGTGACGGTTTCCAAAGGCCTTAAGCCTTTGGTGGGGTGGTTTGGAGGGGCAAGGCCCCTCCAACGCGCTGCCCCACCGTCACGACGCCGCCGCTTCATGGCACCGCAGCACGTTGCATGCTAGACGCCCCGCGCGATGCGCCCTGCTGACTTCCTCGAACGGCTGCCCGAGACGCGACGGCCGGCCCTGTGGCTGGTGCTGTTGTGCCTGCTGCTGTGGCTGCCCGGCTTCTTCACCATCCCCGCCGGGGATCGCGACGAATCGCGCTTTGCCCAGGCGTCCCGCCAGATGGTGGACAGCGGCGACTATGTCCGCATCCGCCTGGGTGAAGTGGAGCGCAACAAGAAGCCCGCCGGCATCCATTGGGCGCAGGCCGCCACCGTCCATGCGCTGGAGGCCGTGGGCATCCGGGCGCGCGGGCAGATCTGGGCGTATCGGCTGCCATCCCTGGCCGGCGCGCTGGTCGCGGTGCTGGCGACCTGCCTGCTGGGCCGCGCGCTGGTCGGCCGGCGGGCGGCCTTCATCGCCGCGGCCATGCTCGCCCCCTGCATGGTGCTGCTGGTCGAGACGCATATCGCCAAGACCGATGCCGCGCTGCTGGCGACCATCACAATCGCCATGGGCCTGATGGGGCGCGCGTACCTCACGCCGCAATCCTTCACCGCGGGGCAGGCGGCGGGGTTCTGGGCGGCGCTGGGCATCGGTGTCCTGCTGAAGGGGCCGATCGCGCCGATGGTACCGCTGCTGGCCGGCATCACCCTGGCGGCGATGGACCGCCCGGCCGGGTCGCCCTGGTGGAAGCCGTCCGCCCCCTGGTTCGATGCCCTGCGCGCGGGCTGGGGCATTCCGCTGATGGTGATGTTCGCCGCACCCTGGTTCGTCGCCATCGGCATCGCCACCGAAGGGCGCTTCTTCGCCGAGGCGATCGGCGGCGACATGCTCGACAAGGTCAGTTCGGGCGAGGAAGCCCATTGGGGCCCGCCGGGGATGTATGCCGCGATCTTCGGCATCACGGCCTTCCCCTCGGCCTGGATCGTGCTCCGTTCCCTGCCCGGTTCATGGGCCGACCGGATGCAGCCGGCGGTGCGCTTCCTGCTGGCCTGGGCGGTGCCCACCTGGCTGTTGTTCGAGGCGGTGGCGACCAAGCTGCCGCACTACACACTGCCGGCCTTCCCGGCGCTGATGCTGCTGGGCGCGCGCTGGGCGATGGACCCGCTGCGGGTCGCGCCGCCGCGCTGGATCGACTGGCTTTCGGGTGCAGCGCTTGGCGGCGTGGCGGTCGGGCTGCCGCTGCTGGCCGGCGCGGCCGTGTTCCGGGTGGAAGGGCGATTTGATCCCTTCGCCATCGCCGGCCTCGCGGCCGGGGCCTTCATGGCCTGGGCGCTGCTGCGCATGGCCCGCCAGGCGCAGTGGGGGCGCGCGGCGCTGGCTGGGGCGATCCTGGCCGTGCCGCTTTATGCCTGTGTGGTGGAAGGCGTGATACCGCGGCTGCAGGCGGTATGGCTGTCGCCGCGGCTGGCCGCGCAGGTCGCCGCCGTCGCCCCCGGCCTGCCGGCGGGCAATTTCGGCGTGGTCGGGCACCATGAACCCTCGCTGCAATTCGCCATGGGCGGCGATATCCGGCTGTTGCGGGACGGGGCCGCGGCGGCGGAATTCCTCGCCGGCGGACCCGGCCGCATTGTGGCCGTGAACGACAGGCAGGAAGCGGCCTTCCAGCGCGCGGTGGCGGAACGGGGCCTGGCGGTGCGCAACCTCGGCACCGTCACGGGGCTGAACTATGTGCGCGGACGCTGGGTCGCGATGTCCCTGTTCAAGGTGGATTGAATGTTCGCGTGGGTTACGGAGATGGTCGCCGCCGGCGGCCTGTGGGGCGTCTTCGCGCTGATGGTGCTGGAAAACTTGTTCCCGCCCATCCCGTCGGAACTGATCATGGCGGCATCGGGCTTCGCCGCCGCGCGCGGCCAGATGTCCCTGCTGTGGCTGGTCGCCTTCGCGGTGGCCGGTACGCTGGCCGGCAATCTGTTCTGGTACGAGCTCGGCCGCTGGCTGGGGGTGGAACGCTTCCGCCCGCTGGTCGCCCGCTTCGGCAAGTGGTTCGCGGTGGAGGAGGAAGACCTCGACCGCGCCACGGACATGCTGAAGCGCTGGGGCCCCTTCGCCATCTGCATCGGGCGCATGTTCCCCGGGGTGCGCACCCTGATCTCGGTGCCCGCCGGCATGGTCGAGATCCCGCGCACCGTCTTCTACCTGTGGACCGCGCTGGGCTCGGCGGTGTGGCTCACCTTCCTGGCGCTGGCCGGGTATTTCCTCGAGGAGCACTACGACAAGGTCGAAGGCTGGGTCGAGCCGTTGGCCTGGGTCGTGGTCGGCGTTGCCGTGGGCGGCTATGCCGCGCATCTCGCCTACGCCTTCCGGCGGGCCCGGCGACGCCGGCAACAGGGATGACCTGGCTATTCCGTGCTTGACGCGCGGGGGTGCCCCCTGGCGTTAGTGTCCTCGCCACTCCTTTCGCGCGCCAAGCGGGCGAAGGGAGTGGACCAACGGGCCGCTGCAACCACAGGCTGACGGCCTGATATCGAGGTCCGCTCGACGTCGGGGTCGCCACGGCCGCTGGATGGCAGGCCGGTTCGGCCAGCGAAAGTCCGGGCCGTGGCCCGGCGGCGGAGCAGGAACCATCGCGCATGGCGATCATCCCCCATGTCTTCTCGACGCGATCGCTGCCGGGCCGCGAACAGCGCGAAGCCTGGCGCGCATGGTTCAATCCCGTATTCGACCTGAACTGGCGCCGGGATGAGGCGGAACAGCCCTTCGAGGCGGACAGCACCACCCTGTCGGCCGGCGGCGCCATTCTCAGCCGCGTCCGCGCACCCGGGCTGCATTCGGTGCGCACCGCGCGCCATGTCCGCCGCGACCCGACCGACCATTGGGTGATCGCCATCGGCACGCGCGAATCCCGCATCACGCTGACCGATGGCGGGCTGCCGGTGCCGGCCGGCGCACCCTTCCTCGTCTCCCTCGCCGACCCGATCGAAAGCGAACGGGACGCCGATGACCGGCTCCACCTGTATCTGCCCCGCGACCGCTTCGCCGCGCTTGCGCCGGAACTCGACAAGGCACGCGGCCAGGTGATCGGCGGCGGGCTTGGCCTGCTGCTGGCGGATTACCTGCGGCTGCTGGAACGGTCCCTGCCCGGGCTGGCGGATGACGACCTCAACGCCCTCGGCGATGCGATCCAGGCCATGGTGGCGGCATGCGTGGCACCAACCGCCGCACGCACCGCCGAAGCGGGGGCGCAACTGGACCTGACGCGGCTGGAACGCGTTCGCCAGGTGATCCGCCGGCGGCTGCATTCCGCCACGCTGACCCCGGCCTCGCTGTGCCGCGACGTGGGGATGTCACGGTCCCAGCTCTACCGGTTGCTGGAAGGCGAAGGCGGGGTGATCCGCTACATCCAGCGCCATCGGCTGCGCGCCATCCACGCCGCGCTGTCCGATCCCGCGAATGACGGGTCGATTGCCGCCATCGCCGAATCCTGCGGCTTCTATGAGCCCTCGACCTTCAGCCGCATCTTCCGCCGCGAATTCGGCGCGACGCCAAGCGAGGTGCGGCTCGCGGCGCGGGCCGGTGGGACCCTGTCGCCAGCCTGGAAGCCGCTGGTGCCGTCGGATCTGGGCAGCCTGAGCGCCTGCCTGCGCGCTCTCTGATCCCGGCGGCCGCGACGCACCTGGCCCGCCCCCGGCTGGCGGGGACCGGCGATCCCGTCGCGGCCGCGCCCTGCCCCAACGGTTCGCGGCGGCGCCACAGCCCGAGGGGCGGGACCACCGAACCTGCCGCAGGCGGCCTATCGCGACGGTTGCGGGCGGGCGATGCAGCCCCCATCCTCCCCTCACCTGGAGGAAGGGCTCTGATCGATGACCATGTTGAACCGTCGCGGCATGCTTCTCGGCACGGCAGGGGTCCTGGCCGCGGCGGCAATGCGCCGCCCGGCCTATGCCCAGGCTCCGGCAGGCCCGTTCACCCTGCCGCCCCTGACCTACGCGAAGGACGCCAATGAGCGCGCCATCGACGCGATGACGATGGAAATCCACCACGACCGCCACCACGCGGCCTATGTCGCCAACCTCAATGCCGCGGTGAAGGACCATACGGCGCTGGCGCAGATGCCGGTGGACGAGATCCTGATGCGCCTGTCCCAGGTGCCCGAGGCGGTTCGCGTCGCCATCCGCAACAATGGCGGCGGCCACGCCAACCACACCATGTTCTGGGAGATCATGGGCGGTCCGGGCGGCGAGCCCACCGGCGACCTCAAGGCCGCGATCGACCGCGACCTCGGCGGCATGGACAAGTTCAAGACCGACTTCAACACCGCTGGCACCCGCGTATTCGGGTCGGGCTGGGTGTTCGTCGCCGTCACGCCGGGAGGCAACCTGTCCCTGGTGTCCAAGCCCAACCAGGATACTCCGCTGATGGATGGCGGGCGGGTGCTGATGGGCAACGACGTGTGGGAACACGCCTATTACTTGCGCTACCAGAACCGCCGGGCGGACTACCTGTCGGCGTGGTGGAACGTGTTGAACTGGGAGAAGATCGGCGAGCGGTATGCCGCGGCGAAGGGCGGCACGCTGCGGGTCTGAAGGAAGGTTGGGGGAGATGAACTCCCCTATACCCACCTTTTTTTCGAACTTGAGGTCATGGCTGTCACGCGATGGGTTACGGTGGCGTCGTCCCCAACCGGGAAGGCGCCGCCAGCCTTGAGAATAGCCATGAGTTGACCGATCAATTCAATCCCGGGCGGATCATCAGGGCCCTCGCCAGGGCTGACGATGACCTTGTCAATCAGCGCCCGGGCTGCCTCCAGGACCTCTGTGCCCCCGCCAGCGTCGATCGCATGGCGGAGCGTCGCGCCTCGGTCGGCATAGACCTGGGCGAGGTTCAGATGCAGCACCGGAGCCGCCGCCGGGGCCTCGGCCAGCGCTGCCAGCAGGTCCTTCCGCCGCGCCTCAAGCTCTTCGAGCTTTCGTTGCACGCCCGACGCCCTCACCCCGTCAGCAATGGCCTCCACCAGGTTGGCCAGCTTCCGATCGACGACCTGCAAGTCCCGCTTCGCTGCCTCGGTGCCGGCGGAGGCCTCGGCATTCAGCCGGTTCCACTCGGTGACCAAGGCTGCGCAGAACGCCGCGACGAGGTGCGGTTGCATCAGCCTGGTCGCCAACGCCTCGAGCACCTGGGCTTCCAGCTTGGGCCGGCGGACCCACCGGGTGTTGCGGCAGCCGTGCCCCCGCCTCGCCGGCAGGCACCCAAGATAGTCCTTGCCCATGGCGCTGAAGCCGCCGCCGCAATCGCCGCACACGACTTTGCCGCTCAGCAAATGGCGAGGCCGCCTGCGATCCCAGAATACCGGGATGTCCCGGTCGCGCCTCGGGGCCGCCTCGGCGGCAAGCCGCTCCTGGACCCGGCACCAGAGAGTATCGCTGATAATCCGCATTTCCGGGACCGCGACCTCGACGATGTCCTCCGCGACGTGGGCACGATAGACACGTTGTCCGCTGACCGGATCGCGGACGCGGGCATGCCGGTTCCACCGCATCCGCCCGACGTAGATCGGGTTCCTCAGGATCCCGTCCTCGCGCCCCGGCCGTCCTCGGATCGTTACATCATACCAAGGAGTTCCGGCCGGACCGACAGTCCCGCCGGCATTCAGTGCCTGGGCGATGGCCCGAGGGCTGCGACCCTCGGCGTAGGCCTCGAACATCCTGCGAACGGTGGCAGCCTCGACAGGATCAATCTCGCGAAGGCCGCGCTCTGGCTCACCGTCGGCACCGAGCCGGCGAATCAGCCGATATCCATACGGAACGCGACCAAAGCCATGGCCTTTGCGCACGCGCCCTTCCTGGCCGCGATGAGTCTTGGCAGCGAGGTCCTTGAGATAGAGTGCCCCCATTGTGCCTATCAGGCCCACATGGAGGTCGGAGATCTCGCCCTCGGATAGGGTGACGATGGCGACGCGGCTGAACTGAGCCTGCTTGTGGAAGGCGGCGACGTGCTCGAGGTCGCGGGAGAGCCGATCGAGGCTCTCAGTCAGGACGATGTCGATCTTGCCGCTCCGCATGGCGTCGAGCAGATCCTGATAGCCGGGGCGCAGTGTGGTGGCGCCTGAGTTGGCCGCGTCACTGAATGCGGCGACTACAGTCCAGCCTTCCCGTTCGGCGCGCGCGGTGCAGATGCGGAGCTGGTCCTCGATCGACGCCTCACGCTGGTTGTCGGAGGAGTACCGAGCGTAGAGGGCGCAGCGGGTCCGCATTGGCAGTCCTTCCGGGTGTCCGGGGTGCTGCCCTCCTTGGCGTGACCCTGAGTTTGGACGGTGATGGCGCGCGCTGTCCAGAGTTCCCGCGCCGTCTGGCGGGCGAGGGCTCGGGCCAGGGTGAGCAGGTGATCGTCGATCGGCGGAGCGACCGCGGCATGGCGCGGACACGCGTCATTTGGATCGGTCGATGCTGGCTGGCGACGAGGCTGCTTGCGCATGGCCAGACGGGTCTGCCATGGCAGCAAAGGGGAAAATCGCGCGAGCAGACGGCGCGGTACACGCTGTGCACCAGCAGGTCGCCAAATCCCGCGTGCACTCAGGCCATTCGCGCCGTCCGCGCCAAGCGGTCACCCTCGTACACTGATGGCCTGCGGCCAAGAGCCTACGCGTCGGGAAGCGCCGCCACCTCGCGCATGAACAGCGCGACCGGCTCGCCGCGCTCTGAGGCCAATGCGTCCTGCCATCGCCGCGCTGCCTTGAGTCCTGTGCCGAGATCATAGTGATCCAATACAGGCCGCTCGTCCGCGTGCCCCAGTGCTGCCGGCAGAACGCCCATCATCCCGGGCGCGTCGATCGCCACGGTCGACGCCATGACGTGGCGGAACTCGTGGATCGACACGCTGACCCCGAATGCGGCCTTTACGCGGCCTGTCACGGCCGCCCATGCCGGCGCCGGCCCGAGCGGCAGACCGCGATCAGTGATGAACAGCGTCGTCGGTATGGCAAGATCGGCCTTCCCCGCGGCGATGAGGCGCGGACGATGGACCACCAGGTGCCATTCAATATGGGGGGCAAGCTCAGCGGAGATCGGCAAGGCATGGCCTCGGCCTGCCTTCATCTGCTTTCCGGGGAAGGCTATTTGCCAGTCCACGGGACTTCCGCCGCCCGCATCGTGACGGCGAAGGGTCGCACCCTCCTCAAGGCCCAGCAGATTTCTGGGACGAAGCGCCAGCAACGCCTGCAGGGTGATCAGGAGACCGTCGCGGTGCAGTACCGCCGCGCGCAGCCCCGTCTTGGCGCGCGGGCGCACGGCGAGGTCCCTTGCCTGTTCCATCAGGCGAAGGCCAAGAGCGAAGAGATCTCCGGCCGACACCTTGAAGGCCAGCTCGATTGCTCGGTCCTTTCCCTTGCAACCAGGCAAGGATCGGGTGAAGCGTCGCAGCCAGTTTCGCGCCGCCGCGCCGGCGGGGTCGATGGCATCCAGAGCCATTGTCAACTTGCCAAGGCGGAAGCCAACGCTCGTCTCGCTATAGCCCGCCCCCCGAAGGAAATCGGCGAAGGCGTCGATGCGCTGCGGCGTGACCCGGACGCCGGCCGGCTCCTCCGGATCTAATCCCCCGGCCAGATCCAACCATGCCAACCATAGGCCGTAGGCGAGTTCTGCTGCCTTCCGTGTGGGGGTCGCCCACGCCGCTGCCGGGGAAGGTTCCTCGTCCAGGGGGAGACGGCGACGCGGACCGTCATTGGCTGCAACAGCCCGGCGCCAGGATGCGGCATCGACCGGCGGCCATTCTTCCGGCGTCCAGGCGACCCGGCGCCCCGCTTCTCCGCGCCGAGGCAGGACGGCGACAACACCCTGTTGCCGGCCGCCGCGTCCCGATGCTTCCTGCGCTTCCCGGCTCAATGGAGCGTCTCCAAATATGCAACTCCCGGCTGGCTCAGGCACGCCTGAGGCCACGTCTTCCGGCTGCCCGGACACAGCGGCGCTTCGACCTGTCGGCCATGGAGAATGAGGTCCTGCACCGCCTTGGCCGACGCTGCGCGGTCAATGAAGGCGTAGTGCTTCATGAGGGTTTCCAGGCGACGATGGCCGAGCAGCTTCATCAACGTCACGAAATCGCCTGAACGCCGTTCGAGATACGCCATGACAGCTATCGAGCGATACAGATGCGGCGAGACGAGCAAACCAAGCCGCTCCCTGATCGCGCACATGACACGCTTGCGGAGGGTACCAACATCCAGCCCGCCCTGACGTGTCCGACCCGGGAAGAGGCATTCGTCATCGCGCCCGGCGTCGCGCACCAGCGCCGGCCTGTGGTGGCGAACGAACAAGTCCATCAGGGCGATGGTCTCTGGGCGGAGTTCCATCTCCTGCCCTTCTTCGTTCTTGACCTGGCTCGAAGACACGACGAGGAACCGCCGACCTGAACGTTCGGTGCCGCTCGCCGGGCTGCCTACGAAGTTGCGTACAAGGTGAAGGCTGGCGACGTTCGACACGCGCACGCGCGGCCGTGATCGACAGCCAGAGCAAGAAGACCACCGGAACTGTTGGGCCTCGCGGTTCCGACGCCGGCAAGAAGGTTACCGGTCGAAAGCGTGACGCCATGGTGGACACCGACGGTCGCCCCATGGTTCTCCAATGCCACGCCGCGTCAGTGAAGGATTGTGATGACGCGATCCCGCTGCTGCACGCCTCCAGAGGCCACTTCCCGTTCGTCGAAAAGGCCTTCGCCGGCGCGGGAGACGCCGCCCATCGTGTCGCCGATGCCACTCGCACCGCCACCGAGATTGTGCGCAAGCCGAAGGATCAAATCGGCTTCGCCGTGCATCTGAGGCGCTGGATGGTCGAACGCTGCTTCGTCTGGGTCGGACGCGACCACAGGCTCGCCAAGAGCTTCGAGGCCACCATCGCCTCCGCCAACGCCTTCCTCTACGTCGTCGCCGTCGTCATCCTCCTGCGCCGCCTCGCTCATTCGAATTAGGATTCGAGACAGACTCTGAGGCGGCGCCCTACGGCAAGAAGGCGTGCTCGTCGTCCCCGATAAAACGAGGCTGATCCGAATGAACGATGGACATTAGGACCAGGAAGGCCCAGTTGATTGGCACTCTGCCCGTGAGAGTGCCAAGCGGCTGCCAACGCAGCGCCGGCGCTAGCCGCAGCGGGGCAATCCACAAGAAGCTCAAGGAGAGGGCCGCATGAATTTCCGTCCCCTGCACGACCGCGTTCTCGTTCGCCGCGTCACCGCGGAAGAAAAGACTGCCGGCGGCATCATTATCCCCGACACCGCCAAGGAAAAGCCGCAGGAAGGCGAAGTTGTCTCCGTCGGCGCGGGCATCATCAACGAGAAGGGCGAGATCCGTCCGCTCGACGTGAAGGCCGGCGACCGCATCCTGTTCGGCAAGTGGTCGGGCACCGAGGTGAAGCTCGATGGTGAGGAGCTCCTGATCATGAAGGAGTCCGACATCATGGGCATCCTCGAAGGCACCGCCGCCGCGAAGAAGGCCGCCTGAAGGCGCCGCTTCGCGACCACCGACAACCGATTTGCAAAGGTAGAACACAATGACTGCTAAGGACGTGAAGTTCGGCGCTTCGGCGCGCGAGCGTATGATCCGTGGCGTGGATATCCTGGCCGACGCCGTGAAGGTGACGCTGGGTCCGAAGGGTCGCAACGTACTGCTCGACAAGAGCTACGGCGCCCCCCGCATCACCAAGGATGGCGTGACCGTCGCCAAGGAGATCGAACTCTCCGACAAGTTCGAGAACATGGGCGCGCAGCTTGTGCGCGAAGTGGCGTCACGTACCAGCGACACCGCAGGCGACGGTACCACCACCGCGACCGTACTGGCGCAATCCATCGTGCGTGAAGGTGCCAAGGCCGTTGCCGCCGGCATGAACCCGATGGACCTGAAGCGCGGCATCGACAAGGCCGTCGCCCTGGTCGTCGCCGACCTCGAGACGAACAGTCGGAAGATCTCCACCTCGGCGGAGGTCGCCCAGGTCGGCTCGCTCTCCGCCAATGGTGACGCGGAGATCGGCGAGATGATCGCCAAGGCGATGGACAAGGTCGGTAAGGAAGGTGTGATCACAGTCGAGGAAGCCAAGAGCGTCGCGACCGAGCTCGATATCGTCGAGGGCATGCAGTTCGATCGCGGCTACGTCTCCCCGTATTTCATCACGAATGCGGAGAAGATGATCGCCGAGCTCGACAGCCCCTACATCCTGATCTTCGAGAAGAAGCTGTCCGGCCTCCAGGTCATGCTGCCGCTGCTCGAGGCCGTGGCGCAGTCCACGCGCCCGCTGCTGATCATCGCCGAGGACGTCGAGGGCGAGGCGCTGGCCACCCTGGTCGTCAACAAGCTGCGCGGCGGCCTGAAGGTCGCGGCGGTCAAGGCGCCGGGCTTCGGCGATCGCCGCAAGGCGATGCTGGAGGATATCGCCATCCTCACCAGCGGCCAGGTGATCAGCGAGGACCTCGGCATCAAGCTTGAAAGCGTGACGTTGGAGATGCTCGGGCGCGCCAAGACCGTGCGGATCGAGAAGGAGAACACCACGATCATCGACGGTGCCGGCGAGAAGGACGCGATCCAGGGCCGCATTGCGCAGATCAAGGCACAGGTCGAGGAGACCACCTCGGACTACGACCGTGAGAAGCTGCAGGAGCGGCTGGCGAAGCTGGCCGGTGGCGTCGCCATCATCCGCGTCGGCGGCTCGACCGAGGTCGAGGTGAAGGAGCGCAAGGACCGCGTCGATGACGCGCTGCATGCGACCCGCGCCGCTGTCGAGGAAGGCATCGTCCCGGGCGGCGGCGTCGCACTCGTGCGCGCATCGGTAAAGCTCGCCGGCCTCAAGGGGTCCAACCCGGACGAGCAGACCGGCATCGAGATCGTACGCCGCGCGATCCAGGCGCCGCTGCGCCAGATCGCCGCGAACGCCGGCCAGGATGGCGCCGTGGTCTCGGGCGAGGTGCTGCGCACCGATACCTACGAATACGGCTACGATGCCCAGCTCGGTGAGTACAAAGACCTGGTGGCCGCTGGCATCATCGACCCGACCAAGGTTGTGCGCTCGGCGCTGCAGGGGGCGGCATCGATCGCGTCGCTGCTGATCACCACCGAAGCGATGGTGGCCGAGCGGCCCGATCGCAATGCCACGGCAGGCGGTCCGCCTGGCGGCGGCATGGGTGGCATGGGCGGCATGGACTTCTGATGGTCGGCTTGGACATCCGGGCATCTTGAGGGGGGGGCGGGTCGAGAGGCCCGCCCTTCGCGCTTGGATCGCCCACCAACAGCGTGCCAGCCTGGAGCCGGAACTCATGAGGCAAACGCCAATACGGATCCTGCCGCTCCTTGCCGAAAGAATCTGGGGCCATAGGGATCTGGGGGGCTGGGTCAGCACCTCTCGCGTCGGCACGCACGGACCGATCGGGGAAGCGTGGCTGACCGACATAAACTGTGAGGTCGAGACCGGCGGCACTCTCGGTGCCCTGCTGGCGCGCGATCAGCCGGCTCGCACCGGGCCGCCCTTGCTAGCCAAGCTGCTCTTCACGTCGGCGCCGCTATCGGTGCAGGTGCATCCGACGGACGCGGCGGCGCGTGCGTCTGGCATGCTCGCATCCGGGAAGGATGAGGCCTGGCATATCCTGGAGGCGGCGCCTGACGCTCAGGTCTCGATCGGCTTTCGCCAGCCGGTCTCCGCCACAACGCTGCGCGCGGCGTCAGCAGACGGGACCGTGCTGTCGCTGATGCGTCAGCACCCAGTGCGCACTGGCGAGACGTTATTCGTTCCGGCCGGCACGGTGCACGCGATTGGCGCCGGCTTGGTGCTGCTGGAGGTGCAGGATCCGATCGATGTCACCTACCGCCTTTTCGACTACGGACGGCCACGCCCGTTGCAGCTCGATGAGGCATTGTCGGTCGCCGATCTCCGCGGTTCCCGCGTTGTCATGGGCGCCGCAACGGTGGCTGCGCGACAGACTCTGGCTGTCGCGCCGCGCTTCGTGCTGGAGCGAATTGAGACCGAAGACGGCCTCACGCTGCGGTCGGACGGCAGCCGCGAGCATATCGTCGTGCCGCTCGCAGACGGCGCCACGATGGATGGTCGCGTCCTGGCGCGCGGCGCGGCCGTGTTCGTCCCGGCGATGAGCAACCCTGTCAGATTCGCCGGTGCGGCACTCGCGGTACTGCATCCTGGCCCCGGCCCAAGCCCATGCCTCGCGATGGGCTGAGCCTTCAGCTCATTGCTGCGAGCAGATCCGCTACGGGCATCACGGCAAAGCGCGTGGCGGTATCTGAAGTCGCGTAGGGCAGGATCAACCTTCCTGCATGCGCCAAAGACCCGCAGGAATAGACGACGTTCGGCACATAGCCATTTCGCTCGGCCCCGATCGCCGTGAGCAGAGGCTTGCGCAACCGCGCGATCATCCGGCTTGGATCATTCAGGTCCAGCAGCGCCGCGCCGATGCAGTACCGACGCATCGGGCCCACACCATGGGTGATGACAAGCCAACCTTCCGGCAGTTCGATCGGGCTGCCGCAATTGCCGATCTGCACGAATTCCCAGGGCTCCGCCGCGGAGAGGATCTCCGTCGCGTCGTTCCAGACGTGTAGGTCGTCGGATGTCACCAGCTGCAGCGTCTCACCATCCGAGCGCGCCAACATCGCATAACGTCCGCCGACGCGACGCGGGAACATCGCCATGCCCTTGTTGCTGACCGCATCCCCACGCAGCGGTATGAAGGAGAAGCGCCGGAAATCATCGGTCCGAAGCATCTCGGGCGCGATCTCCCGCCCGGAATAGGCAGTGTAGGTGGCGAAGTAGGTCGCGCGACCGTCATTTTCGACGAAGCGGACCAGGCGCGCATCCTCGATGCCGTTGCGCTGCTGCTGCGTGATCGGGAAGATGACGCGCTCGCCCAGGTCCGTGCCGGGTTGAAAGGTCACATCGTAGGCATCGGCCAGCCGCGCCGCGGTGCTGCGCCGTGGGGTCGTGGCGAAGCGGCCCGGTGGATCAAGGCGGATCTCGCCCGCCCCGGTGACCACGCCGGAGCAAAAGCAGATAGAGCTGATGTGGCCCTCGCCGGTGGCGCGGAGACTCATCACGAAGCGCAGCTCTCCGGCCTCAAGACCCGTCTGGTCGGGATGCGGGACGATCGATGGGTTGAACAGCGCGCTCGACTGAAAGGTGTACTCGTTGCTGAAGAAGGCTCCGATCAGCAATCGGCGCGACTCGATCGGGTCTTCCTCAAGGCCCAGCAGGTCGCGGATCTGCGCGTACCGCTCGGCGAGGGTGGTCGCGAGGTCGGCGTGTCGCGCACCAAAGTCGCGCAGCGTTGTCGCGAACTCCGATTCGACCGCCGCCACGTCCATCGCCAGGATCCGGTCGATCAGGCGCGTCGCGCGCAGCAGGTCCGACCGATGCAGGTCCCGCGGATCAAGGGCGGAGAGAAACGGACGCAGAATGACCCGGGCGGGGTCGGGTTCGATCAAGATCGGCAGCCTGACGAGGCCGGCATAGTTGTCGGTCACTCGGCGACCTGCACGAAGCTTTCAGCAAGGCTGAGTGACGCCGCAGTCAGCGCAGCGCGAAGCTCGGTCGAAGCCATCAGGAAGGCGAGAGTCGATTCTGCACCCTGGTTTCCGTTTACACGGTCACACAACAACCCGTCACAGCATCCGCCGGTACGTGCATCATACAGTGGCTGCCCGAGATCATTGTCGCCGAGGAACCAGGCGAAGGCGCGCTGGGCCTCGGTCAGCCAGTCCTCATGGCCCGTCACGCGCCAGGCTTCGAGGCACGCACCGATGGTCGCGGCGGCCTCAAGCGGCTGTTGGTCAAAGACCGCGCGTTCGCCATCTCGATGCCAGAAGCCCTCGGAGCCGATTGGGCGGAAATGCCCGGCCTCCGCAGTCTGGGCCTGACAGAGCCAGCCAAGCGCCTCGATGCCGAGCGCGACCCATTCCGGCCGCCCGGCCTGATGGCCAGCAGCAATCAGCGCCTGCGGCAGGCGGGCATTATCGTACGAGACGACCTCCTCGAACCAGGTCCAGCCTGGGCGTCGATTGCCGCGCAGGTGATCGTAGAGTCGTTCCGCGAGAGCCGACCGCAGCCGTACCAAGCGCATATCCTCCGGCCGTGCGGCCAGGGATTCGACAATGCCCAGCAGGGCGAAGGCCCAAGCGCGCTGGGAGGTCAGCGCAAGCACGGGCGGCGCGGCCCGTTCCAGCAGGCCATAAGCCCAGGCGCGATGCGACGCGTCGGTAGCCTTTGCCGCCACGGTGCCGATCGCCCAAACGGCGCGGCCGTGGCTGTCGTCGGAACCGGCGGCTTCCAGCCAGCGTCTGTCATAGGCCATGAAGTTGCGGAACCGCCCGGCCCCGGCATCCCAGGCGTGTTGCACGAAGGCTGCCGTGATGCCGAATAGATCACCCGCGGGCGACGACGCCGCGCGGCCGCCAGTCAGTTGCGTGGCAAGGATTAACCCGCGGGCATTGTCGTCGACACAATAGCCATGTTCGCGGTCGATGATCGCCAACGTCGCGTGCTGGGCAAGTCCGGTGGCATCCAGCAACTGCGCGAGATGCGCAAGGTTCACTGGCGGGACCATGCCGCCCTGCGGTGAGACGCTGCGCCGCAGCGAGGCCACGACGCCAGCACCCCCCGCCTTCGCAGGCGCCTTCAGCTGTTGCGGCCTTGCACGACGCGTCGCTTCCAGCCGTGCCTGGTCGAAGACGGCACGATATCGCTCGCCGATGCGCGACCACCGCATGTCGTGTCCAAGCGTATAGGCCGTCTCACGCATCGCCCGCAGCCGGTCAGGGTCGGCGAGCAGGCCCACCACCGCGGCTGCAATCGCCGGCGGATCGGCGAAGGGCACCAGCACGCCGCGCCCCTCCGCCAACAGTTCCGCAGCATGCCAATAGGGTGTCGAGACTACCGCCTTCCCCATCCCGAAACTGTAGGCGAGTGTTCCCGAGACACTCTGCGCCTCATTCAGATACGGGGTGAGGTAGATATCGGCGGCGGCAATGGCGCGTGTCAGCGTCGGCAAATCGACGAAGCGGTCGAGGAAACGCACATGGTCGCTGACGCCGAGTTCCGCCGCGAGGCGCTTGAGGGAGTCGCGATGCGCTTCGCCGTCCCGTCGCAGGATATTCGGATGGGTGGCGCCGACGACGAGATAGAGTGCATCCGGTCGGCGCGCGGCGATGGCAGGCATGGCGCGAATGGCCTGCTCAATCCCCTTGCCTGGCGACAGCAGCCCGAATGTGAGCAGCACTGTCCGCCCGACGGCGTCGAACTCGGCCTTGTGCCCGGTGGGTGGCGTCTCGGCCGGCATATCCGGGATACCGTGCGGAATCACGGTGATGCGGTCCGCGGGGACGTTGTGAACGTTGGTGAGGATACGCTGCGACCGCTCGGTCATCACTACAAGCCGCCCGGCGTGGCGGATCACTTCCTCCATCACGCGGAACTGGCCGCGCGTGGGGCGGTCAAGCACAGTGTGCAGCGTCGCCACCACCGGCATCGTGGCACCTTCGAGCAGGGTCAGCACCCGTTCCCCATCGCGATCGCCGAAGATGCCGTATTCGTGCTGGACACACAGGATGTCGGCGTTCACTTCGCCGAGGAATTCAGCGGCACGGCCATAGGCGCACGTATCGTTCTCCGGGATCTGCAGCCAGACCTCCGGCGGATAGGCGTGGCAGGCACCCGCCTCTGTCATCGCCATGACGAAGCATTCGGCGTCGGGCAGCGCGCCGGCGACGGCACTGCGCAGGTCGCCCGTGAAGGTGGCGAGGCCACACATCCGCGGGGGATGATTGCCAAGGAAGGCGATACGGTTGAGCGGTGGGACTGACGACTTCATCGTGGCATGGCTCCTGATCCGCCCGGGGGATGGTTTTGGGTCCAGTGCGCGAGATTCGATAGCACTGGAGGGATCACCGACCCTGCTTTCCCATCAGCGGCTCGACACGTGCGATCTGCGGGTCACCGCAGCGCGCGTTGAGGCGGGGGCGTCACACGCCGCCTACACGAACCAACAGGCCGAGACAGACCTATTCGTCATCACGCGCGGATACCAGATGCACGTCACGTCCGACTGAAACGCCGATGTCGCGCTGACGTTTCGTTTGAATCCCGAGAAGGCCTCATGCTGAATGCAGATCGAGGCCAACCTGTTCCGCAAGTACCGATGGACGGAGCGTGTGCTCCTCGCTCATCGAGATCATCGCACCGCGGAGCTGCCGCGCCTAGTTCTGCGCAACCTTCAGATTGCCAGCCGAAACCTTGCCTTGCTGGCCCTGCTGGAGCTCATATTCCAGCTTCTGGCCTTCCTTCGGGCTTTCGATGCCCGCGCGCTCGACGTCAGCAGCGTGGAGGAAGACGTCCTTCGATCCATCGCTCGGCTGGATGAAGCCGTAGCCCTTCGTCGCATTGAACCACTTCACGGTGCCTACAGCCATTGTGATGCTCCTCGCATAAAGCGCTGCCGCCGCGCTGGAACGCGCGGGGTTCAAGCCTCGTAGGGAAACATGCACCGGACTCGGGGCTCGATCGTGAGCAAGGAGGGCAGGCCGGACCGGACGATTCTGACCCTTTCCAAGTGGGACGTCGCCGCACGCTCTACAACCCTGAACGAGGCAATACCGTACGACAGCGCGACAGGTGTGCTCGTCACGAAGCTGCACGTGCAGTAGCCACGATCGAGCCAGGTTATCGAACGGCTCCGCATGCTGATCAGCAGGCCGTCCATGCCGGCACTGAGTAGAAGCCGATGCTGTCGCGACCGTCACGTCGATGCATAGATGCGTCACGATGTCTGCTCGCCCTGAGCGGCATGCATCCAAGAGCTCGCGATCATGTACCTGACGGACGTTGTAGCCGCGGGCTCTCCATGACCGCTGGCGGCCTTCACTTCATCATTGATGCATCGAAAGAGGAGAGTGGCCATGAGGCCGCTTCGACTGCCTGACTCGCAATTCAGCGAGCGTCCGCCCGCGATGGCGATGAATTCGCCAATGCCAAGCGTTATGGACGCGTTGTTCGCGGCACTGCCTTCGCTGCGAGGCTACGCGCGCGCCCTGACCCGCAATCATCACGACACCGAAGACCTGATTCAGGATTCCATCGTCCGCATACTGGCCGCGGTGGATCGATTCCAACCAGGGACTAACTTTCGTGCCTGGGCCTTCACCATCGTGCGCAACCGCTTCCTCACCGCATATGTGAGGAGCAAGCGACGGCTCGTATGCATGGATGCGGTGGATCTGGACAATGCGAGCACCGCGCCCACGCAGATGCAGGGGCTGGAGCTCCAGGATCTGCAGCGGCAGTTTGAACTTCTGCCCATCAAGGCGCAGTTCGTTCTGCGGCGTGCTGCTGACGAAAAGGTTCCCTATGCGATCATCGCGAAGGATTCCGGGTGCACCGTCAACACCATCAAGAGCCGGGTGCATCGTGCGCGGGCCGCAATGCGGAAGCAGATGCAGTCTGCCTATCACTAGTCCGCTCGATACGCGACGCGGACCAAGACGACATTCAGACACGGTCTCCCAGGAACAGTGCCATCGCTCAGGGCACCCCGGAAAGCACGATATACGACGAGGGACGGAGTGGACTATCACGCCTCCAACCCGCAGCGTCGGTACTCCGTACGACGCTGCGGTGCGCTCACGTCGGCGCGGCGCTATGCCGGATCAGCCGCGGGGCTCGTAGGTGAAGGCCGGCCGCGCGGCCAGGTTCTCCTTCGTCGCACTGGCGAACTGCCAACGGCTCGTCTGCTGGTTGTAGGTCAAATCCCGCAGCGGCACCGTCACCAGACGGGAGCCCATGCCCAGGAACCCGCCGATCGAGAGCACGGCCGTCGGTCCGGCAGGGCCGGTCCCAAGGATCAGGTCGTCCACGGAGCCGATCGAATCGCCTCCATTGTTGTAGACGGTGGAGCCGACGATGCGGCTCGTCCGCTGCTCTGCCGAAGCGTGGGTCGGCATCGGCGAGACACCCGGCGCGGCGGCGGCCGGTGCGACCGCGACGGATGGAGCGGGCGGTGTCGTCGGGGTGGTCGTCGTCGTCGAGGAGGCGATGCCGGGCACGGCTGGCTTCGCCGGCGTCGCCTGCGGGGCGGCGGGGGCGCGCGTATCGGCGGTCTGCGCGTACGCCAACATTGGCACGACGAGTATCGCGCTGCAGACGGTGGCTTTCAGCATCAGGATGCGGGGGGTCATGGGTGGCATTCTCCGGGAGGTCGCTGGTCGGCGGATATGCCGATCGAAAGAGCAACCGGCGCAGACCCCTCAGGTTGCCTGGGCTCGGATAGAGTTTTGAATCGTGCACCGATCCCGCACCGGCCCCCACATGATCGTCTACGGCTGACCAAGCGCGTGAGGGCCGACCAGGCGTGCCGGAATCGACGTACCGCAAGGTACCACCGTCCTGCAGCGACCACGTGTCATCACCATGTTCCAAGCCTACGCAACGGAGTCAGCCGGCTTGGATCAAGACCAGAAGGCAGACCCTCGGCTCGGGCGATTGCCCAGGGAGCCCATCGACCGGTTCACCAGGCCCCTCGCGCGGTTCCTGCGGATCGAGACTGTCAGCGGCGCCGTCCTTCTCATCGCTGCCATGGTCGCCTTCGGACTGTCGAATTCGGCGTGGGCCGATGGCTTTCTGGCCTTCTGGGACACACCCATCGGCCTGCGTGCCGGCTCCTTCCAGTTCCAGCGCCCGCTTCGCGACTGGATCAACGATGGCCTGATGACGTTCTTTTTCTTCGTCGTCGCGCTCGAACTCAAGCGCGAACTGGTTGTCGGCGAACTCAGGGAGCCACGCATCGCCGCATTGTCGATCGCTGCAGCAGCGGGCGGCATGCTGGCACCGGCGGCAATCTACCTCGTGCTGCAATTCGGCCAGCCCGGCGAACACGGTTGGGGCGTCGTCATGGCGACCGACACCGCCTTCGTCATCGGGTGCCTTGCGCTGCTGGGGCAGAATGCGCCGCGGCGGCTGCGCGTTTTTCTGCTGTCCCTCGCGGTGGTTGACGACATCGGCGCCATCCTGGTCGTCGCGATCGGCTACAGCAGTGGCGTCGGCTGGACCGCGCTCGCGGTCGGCATCACGGGCCTCGCGGGCGTGTATGGCCTGAGGCAGCTCGGCATCCGGAGTCTGCTGGTCTATGTGCTGGCGGGCATCCTGATCTGGCTTGCCATAGATGCCTCGGGGATCCACCCCACGGTTACGGGCGTGGCGCTCGGTCTGCTGACGCCGACGCGCGGCTGGGTCAGCGACCGGCGCCTGCGCGCCATCCTACGTCGCGTCCTCGCCTATCCACCCGGCAACCATTGGAGCGGGGATACCGAGGACAGGAAGTTGCTGCGCTCGGCTGGCAAGGCGACGCGGGAGGCACTGGCGCCGGTGGAGCGACTGGAATTGATCCTGCACCCCTGGGTGGCACTCGGCGTCATGCCGCTGTTCGCACTGGCCAATGCAGGTGTGCATGTTTCCCTCGCCGGTCTTGCCAATCCGGTCACCTTGGCCGTGGTGATCGGCTTTGCTCTTGGCAAACCGGTCGGAATTCTGGCTTTCGCCTGGCTGGCGGTACGCTCGGGCATGGCCGTGCGACCGAGGGCCCTGGGCTGGGGCGTGCTGGCCGGCGGCGGCATGCTCGCTGGCATCGGCTTCACCATGGCGTTGTTCATTGCGGAGCTTGCCTTCAAGGATGAGCTGCTTCAGGCCGCGAAGCTCGGCATCCTGGTCGCCTCCGTCATCTCGGCGGCGGGGGGACTCTCGCTGCTGGCATGGCTTGGTCATATCGGGCGCCGTCGGGCGGCTATCGCGGGCGCTGCCGATGCCGGGCAGCACGAAATCATGCCTCTCCGTGCCCTGTGATTCCACGGTGCGGATCACGACGTGCACGGTGCAGGCACATCGCTCGCGGCCAAGCGGACCGCAACGTGACATGAGAATGCGCCGGACGACCAGCGTTGTGCTGCGCCCGCCAACCACAGGAGAGAGCAATGGCCAAGAGTCAGAAGCGGAACAGCCGGGAAGCGAAGAAGCCCAAGCAATCCAAGGTGAAGGTGATCGCCGCTGCGTCTCCCTTCTCCGCTACAAGGGCGCAGTCAGCGCCCCCGCCAGCCCGAAAAGGGTAGAGACATCGGGGATCGGGGCCGCCGACGGCGCGCTGCATCGGACAGGCGGCCCAATGACAATGCCCTGTCATGCGAGCGGGGGTTCGGACGACGCCACGGTTCGCATGCGACTTGATGGTGTCATGAAGAATGCGCCGGCCCCGGGGGGGGCAATACGAGGCCGGCGCGGCCGAGGGTGTCTGGGAAGGCCGGAACTTAAACCCACCCATCGACACTCGGTACCTGGGACATCTCGAACAGGATCGAGAGATCTACGGCCAGCATCCTGACGATGCAGGCGGAAGCATCCAGATCAGTGTCGGGATGCCGAACCATCGCGGGACGCGTCAGCGCCTGGATGTCCAAGAACGACCGAAATGGCAACCGGAGCCCCGTAGCGGCCGCGCGCCACACGTCCCCGCATCTGTGCAATATCGCCAAGTGTGACGCTTCCAGCGAAGGCGCGTGAGACGACCCCGTGGTCAAACACGATCGTCAGCAGGCTGTCTGTCGGGGAGCGCGATGGCAACTGCGTCATGGTGATCTCCAGGATCCCGCGGGCACGTGAGGCCGATCGCCGAGCGACAATGGCACAACCGCGAGTGTCGGGGGTTATCGGCCCGGATCGTGGTTGGCTCTGCAGTCACCTCGGACGGCCCTCACGGGTGCCGGCATGGCCAGGAGACGCCGCCACGCACCGAGGTGCCAGCCTCGGAAACTACCTAACCGCGGAGCGCCGGCGACCACTCATGGTTGTGCGCCTGCGGCCGCGGCGAGGGCCAGTCGGGCCAAGGCAGGCAGTGACGCAGCCCCGGTCTTCCGCATGACCGCGGCGCGGTGGTTCTCCACGGTGCGCTGGCTGATGCCCAGATCCGCGGCGATGTTCTTGCTGGGGTGTCCTGCGAGAACCCGATCCATCACCTCGCGCTGCCGTTCCGTCAGGCCTGCGATGCTGTTCGCAGCACTGTCGTGCCAGGCCAGTCGCTTACTCGAATCTCGCGCCCGCTCGAGCGCCCGGCCGATGCTGGCGAGCAGATCGTCCCGGCTGACGGGCTTCTCGATGAAATCCACGGCACCCGCCTTCATGGCCTGCACCACCATCCTCACATCACCATGGCCGGTGATCATGATCGTCGGCAGCCGATGTCCCGCGGCCCGGAACCGATCCAGCAGCTCCAGGCCATCCATCCCGGGCAGGCGGGCATCGACCAGCACGCACCCCTCGCCGTCAGGCCGATAGACATCGAGGAACGCCTTGGCGTCTGCATGATCCTCGACAAGCATGCCCGCATCCTCAAGCACGGCCCGGATGGCGGCGCGCACCTGGCTGTCGTCGTCGATGATGAATATGGTCGGCGACGCCGCGTCGGCGGTACGCGCCAGGGATGGCGCTGACACGAGGACGTGTTGAATCGTCTCGGTCAGTTCGGGCAGCTTCACCGGCTTGTGCAGCCGCACGCAGTCCAGCATTGCAATCTCGCGAAGCGTGCTGGTCGAGATGTCGCCGGTCAGCACGATGGCTGGCACATGATGGTGCAGCCTTTTCCGCAACGTCGCGGACAGTTGCAGGCCATCCATGCCGCCCGGGAGGTTGTAGTCCACGAGAAGGAGATCCGGGCGGAGGCCTCCACCTGCCACCAGCTCGAGCGCGGTGCTGCCGTCGGGTGCCGCGATCACCCGATGGCCTTCTTCCTCCAACACCCGGGTCAGGAGATCGCGCACCTCGGGATCGTCCTCGGCCAGCAGGATCACGCCACTGCGGCGCGCGCCGTCTGAATCATCGGCCTGCACTGTCGTCGGTAACGGAAGCGCATCGGAGCCACGCGGGGCCAAGGCCACATCAATGCTGAAGACCGAACCCCGACCAGGCTCGGAGCGAACCTTCACCGGATGTCCGAGCATCGCACCGAGGCGCCCGACGATCGACAGGCCGAGGCCGAGACCGCGGCTGCGCTCGCGCGCGGCATTGTCGACCTGATGATACTCATCGAAGATCGCCTGCTGTTCGTCCGGCGCGATGCCGATTCCGGTATCCCAGACTTCGATGCGAAGCCTCCCTGCGTGCCGACGGCAACCGAGCAGTACCTTGCCTTGCCTTGTGTACTTGAACGCGTTCGACAACAGGTTGCGGATCATCTGCCCGAGCAGGCGCTGATCGGTGCGTACCGACAGGCCGCAGGGCACGACATGCAGCACAAGCCCCTGCGCGCGCGCGTGATACGTGAATTCCTCGTGCATCCGGGTCAGGATGTCGTTCACGGGAACGCTCGCGACCTGCGTGGTCACGGTGCCCGTCTCGATCTGATTGATGTCCAACAGCGTGTTCAACATGCTGGACATGGCGCTCAGGGTCGGATCCATCAGGGCCACCAGATCTTGCCCCGGCTTTCCCTGCACGGCCTTCGCAAGCAATCCCTGCAGTAGTACCAGCGTCTGGAGCGGCTGCCGGAGATCATGGCTCGCCGCGGCAAGGAAACGCGACTTCGCGACGCTGGCCTGCTCGGCGAGGTGCTTGGCGGCCTCCAGCGCCGCGGTTGCGTGCTTGCGTTCGGTGGTGTCGGTGAAGGTGATGACGACACCCTCCACCCGGCCATCATGCGTGCGATAGGGCTGGATCCGCCGCATGAACCAACGGCCGTCCCGGCCTTCGATCTCCCGGCCGTTCGGGACCGCCGTTGTCAGCACCGCCTGTGCATCGGCCAGGAGGGTCTCGTCGGTCGCCAGCGAACGCAGATCGGCAAGCGGCCGCCCGACATCGCCTGGGATGACTTGAAACAGCGCCTTCGTGGCAGGCGTGAAGAAGCGGATCCGGAGGCTTGGGTCGAGGAAGATCGTCGCCACATCCGTGCTGTACAGCACGTTCTGCAGGTCGTCCGACGTCGTGCGCTGCCGTTCGAGTGTCTCCTGGAGCTGGCCGTTGAGCGCCGTCAGCTCCTCATTCAGCGACTGCAGCTCCTCCTTCGAGGTTAGCAGCTCCTCGTTCGCGGATTGGTACTCCTCGTTGATCGAAAGCGCTTCGTCATGGATCGTCTTCTGCTCATCCGCGGCGCGTTCCAGATTATGGATGGCCGCCTGCAGTTCCTGGCGTGTGGCTTCGAGTTCCTGCTCAAGCTCGGTGGCCCGCGGGAGTTCCTTCGACCCCGCGGCAGCACCCGGCGTGGCCATCAGGGCCGGCGCATCGACGAAGCAGATCAGGAACAGCGTCTCGCCATCGTGCAGCACTGGCCGCACGTCGATATTGAATCGCGTCGGCGTGCCGTCCTGTTGCGTGCGGCCGCCGGGAAGGATGATTCGTGCCCTTCCTTCACCGGCTTTCTGGATCGCCGTACGCAGCCTGGAGCGCAGAGCCGGTGGGGCCATGGCGAGCAGATCGTGGGTCGGATGTCCCGGCGGCAAGCGCAGGTATCGATCCGTCGGCCCCAGGGAATAGAGGCAGACGCTGTTGCGATCGATCAGGACCGCTGCCGGCGCAAATGCGTCGATGACCAGTCGGCGGCACAGCTCGGCCAACACCGCGGGGCGCATGGGCGCGACGATCGGCCCGAGGCGAGCCGCGGCCCGCGCACCATCATCAATGGTGCTCGCAACGCGGAGCTCGCTGGAACGGCTGCGGCCGATGCGGCGATAGATACGCTCCGTTCCGGCAATCGCCGCGAAGCCGTCATCGCCGCTGCCCACCGTCTCTGCACTGCCGAGTAGCAGCACGCCGCCAGAGCGAAGGGCGAAGTGGAACAAGGCGATAATCCGGGCCTGTGCCTCGGGCCCAAGATAGATGAGCAGGTTCCGGCAGGAGACGAGGTCGAGGCGCGAGAAGGGCGGATCAGCCAGAATGTCCTGCACCGCGAAAATCACCCTCCCGCGCAGGTCCGGCAGGACGCGGTAGCCTCGATCCTCCTGGGCGAAGAAGCGGGCGAGTCGCGCGGGCGACACCGCCTCCGTGATGCTGTCCGGGTAGAGACCCTCGCGCGCGCTTGCGACTGCATCCGGGTCGATATCGGAGGCGAAGACCTGTAGCCTGATGTCGCTGCCTGTCGCGGCGATCTGTTCCAGAATGAGCATCGCCAGCGAATAGGTCTCCTCACCCGTGCTGCATCCCGCGATCCAGATGCGAAGCGGACGGTCTGGCGGATGGTTGCGCACGAGATCCGGCAGAATGGCCGCTTCCAGCGCGTCGAATACCTTTTGGTCCCGGAAGAACCGGGTCACGTGGATATGCAGGTCCTTCGCGAGTTCCTCGAGTTCCTTGTCATCGCGCCGGAGCAGATCGAGGTAGCGATCGAGCGACCTGCGTTCCATTCCTGCCAGCGTCATGCGGCGCTCGGTGCGTCGCCGCAGGGTGCCCGGCTTGTACAGCGCGAAATCCTGCCCGGTCTTGGCAGCCAGAAGGGCGATGATGTCGGGCAGGTAGTCCCTGTCGGCGGCATCCGCCGGCGTGCGATGGCCCGGACGCAGGAGAGCGTTCGGGATCTCGGCCACCGGCAGGACGAGATCGACCGCACCGGTGGCCATCGCCGCGCGCGGCATGCCGTCGAAGGCGGCCTCGGTCGGATCCTGCGCGATGACGAGGCCGCCTTTGTCCTTCACGGCGCGCGCGCCGAGGCTGCCATCCATCCCCGTGCCGGAGAGGATCACGCAGATGGCGCGCGGGCCATATGCACCAGCCAGCGAGTGCAGAAGGAAATCGAATGGCAGGCGCGCACCGTGGCGCGCCTGCGGTGGCGACAGGTGCAGCGCGCCGCCCTGGACGGAAAGGTATGTGCCCGGCGGGATGAGGTAGAGGTGGTCCGGCTCCAGCGTCATGCCGTCTGCCGCCTGGCGCACCGCCATCGCGGTGTGCCCGGCGAGCAGGTCCACCATCATGCTCTCATGCGTCGGGTCGAGGTGCTGGATCAGGATGAAGGCCGTGCCATTCCTGGCAGGCAGCGCATCCAGGAGTCTCCGGCAAGCGTCGAGGCCGCCGGCCGAAGCGCCGATGCCGACAACCGGGAAGGCATCAGGGTCAGCGCTCAAAGGCGACGATTGCCGCGATCGCGGCTCCGCCGGATTCAGGTCA
>NZ_JBDOQQ010000028.1:0-52949 GCF_039839775.1 Roseomonas sp. CAU 1739 | reverse complement strand
TGGTCGGGCAACTCATGGCCATGCTCAAGGCCGCCGGCGCCTTTCCCAACGGAGATGATGCGAAATGCCGCGACCTCGTTTCCGGTTTGTCCTCATGTTCGGCAAAAGGGACTATGAGGGGGCGAAACCCCTCCAATCACGCCGGTGCCAGCCCATGCTGTTCCCGCACCGGCAGGAAGCGGATCATCGGGAATTCCTCCTCCGCCCGCTTGCGGCGCCAGTCGCTGGTGAAGAAGGCAACCTGCTCGTCGTCATGGTCCTGCGCCATGTCCATGCGGTTGGCGGCGTAGAAGCGGTCGATCGCGTCGCGATCCTCGCTCGCCATCCAGCGCATCTGGTTCCACGGCGCGGCCTCGAAGGATGCCGGCACGCCGTATTCGACGCGCAGGCGCGATTGCAGCACATCAAGCTGCAACAGCCCGACCACGCCCACGATCGGCTGCGATCCGTCGAGCGGGCGGAACAGCTGGACCACGCCCTCATCGGCCAGTTCGTCCAGCGCCTTGCGCAGCTTCTTGGCCAGCATCGGGTCATCGAGGCGCACACGGCGGATGTGTTCGGGCGCGAAGGATGGCACCCCCTGGAAGTTGATGGCCTCGGCCTCCGTCAGCGTGTCGCCGATGCGGATGCCGCCATGCGTGGCGATGCCGACGACATCCCCGGGCCAGGCTTCTTCCGCCACCTGGCGGTCCTTGGCAAAGAAGAACAGCGGGGCGTTCACTGGCACCAGCTTTCCGGTGCGCACCTGGCGCAGCCGCATCCCCTTCTCCAGCCGGCCAGAACAGATGCGCAGGAAAGCGACGCGGTCGCGATGCTGCGGGTCCATGTTCGCCTGGATCTTGAAGACGAAGCCGGACAGCTTCGCTTCCTCCGGCCGCACGACCCGCCCATCGGCCGGGCGCGGGCGCGGCGGCGGGGCGAAGCGGGCGAGGCCTTCGAGCAGGTGCGCCACGCCGAAGTCGCGCAGCGCGGAACCGAAATACACCGGCGTCAGCGAGCCTTCGAGGAACTTGCCCATGTCGAATTCGGCGCAGGCGCCAGAGGCGAGTTCCGCCTGCTCACGCAGCGTGGCCGCGCGGTCGCCCGGGACACGCGCGTCGATCGCCGGGTCATCGAGGCCGGTGAGCGGGATGATCTCGTCCGAATCCACCATGCGCAGCGAGGGATGCAGGATGTCATACACACCGCGCAGGTCGGCCCCCTGCCCCACCGGCCAGGCGACCGGGCTTGCTTCCAGCGCCAGCGTCTTCTCGATCTCATCCAGCAGGTCGAAGGGGTCGCGCCCCTCGCGGTCCATCTTGTTGACGAAGGTGATGATCGGGATGTCGCGCATGCGGCACACCTCGAACAGCTTGCGGGTCTGGCTCTCGATGCCCTTGGCGGCGTCGAGCACCATCACCGCCGCGTCCACGGCCGTCAGCGTGCGATAGGTGTCTTCCGAGAAGTCCTCGTGGCCCGGCGTGTCGAGCAGGTTGAACACCACCCCGTCGCGCTCGAAGGTCATCACCGAGGTGGCGACGGAGATGCCGCGTTCCTGCTCGATCTTCATCCAGTCGGACCGCGTGCGCCGGGCATTGCCCTTGGCGCGCACCTGCCCGGCGAGCTGGATGGCGCCGCCCTTGAGCAGCAGCTTTTCCGTCAACGTCGTCTTGCCGGCGTCGGGGTGGGCGATGATGGCGAAGGAACGACGGCGCGCGGCCTCGGCGGCCACGCGGTCATCCGCGGAGATCGGCATGTCCATGGTGCGCGGAACCTAGTGGCGCGGCGCGGTATCCGCCAGCCCGAAGCGATCATGACGGGAATGCAATCGGATGCCGGCTTGTCCGACGCGGGGCGCGACCCGCATAAGGACTCACCCCGCCGATGTAACATTGGCGGGGCCGACACGACGCCAGCCAGCCATAGCGCCAGCCAGCCAGGAGAAGCCCCCATGAGCGACGACAAGCCATCCAAGGGGCTCGGCCGCCGCCTGCTTCTGCTGAACGCGCCGGTTGCCGGTGCGGCGACCCTGGCCACGCCGGCCCTGGCGCAGTCCGGGCGCAGCGACAACGACCCGAACGACGCGCCGGGGCGTGGGCGCAGCGGCGCGACGGATTCCGATCCGAATGACGGGCCGGGTCGTGGGCGCGGGCGGGGCTCCTCGGGCGTGACCGATTCCGATCCCAATGACGGTCCTGGCCGTGGGCGCGGCCGGGCGCCTTCCGGCGTCACGGATTCCGACCCGAATGACGGGCCTGGTCGCGGGCGTGGCCGGGCATCCTCCGGCATCACCGATTCCGACCCGAATGACGGGCCGGGCCGCGGACGTGGTCGGCCGCCTTCGGGTCTGACCGATTCCGACCCAAGTGACGGGCCGGGCCGTGGGCGCGGGACGCGCGGCGGCAAGTAGTCCGGGGCCCCGCCGCGGTTCACGCCGCGGCGCCGGCCGGCAGGCGCCGCAGTCGCGCAAGGTCCGACACCAGCACCACCAGCACGGAGGCGGCGAAACCCGCCCCGGCCAGCCAGATGCCGGCCGCCGGCCCTTGCGCGGCCGCCAAGCCGCCGCCGGCCAGTGCGCCAATAGGCCGCACCCCGTAGATCGCCACCTGCAGCACGGCACCGACCCGCCCGAGCATTGCCGGCGGCGTCACGATCTGCCGGATGCCGGTCTGGCAGATCAGCCACATCATCGGCCCGAAGCCCACGAGGAACAGCGCCGCGAAGGGCGCGGCCAGGCTGCCGGCGGGTGCCGCCAGCAGAAGCAACGGCGTGGCGACGGACAGCCCCGGCCCCGCCACCAGTACCGCATTCGGCCCGAAGCGGCGCTGCACCCAGGCGGCACTCGCCGCCCCCGCGATCATCCCCGCGCCATAGCCGGCCTGTGCAAGGCCGAGCCGCGCCGGGTCGAGCCCAAGCGGGCCGATCGCGAAGGGCACCACCACCGCCAACAGGGCGAAGAAGGCAAAGTTCCACGCCAGGGCGCAGCCGAAGATGCCGCGCAGCAGGGGCTGGCTCAGGACAAAGCGCGCGCCTTCCGTCAACTTCGCGCGGATCGGTGGGCGGCCGGCGGCGAGCGGCACGGCAGCGCGGTTCGGCAGGCCGCGTGTCGCAGCAAAGGCCAGCAGCGCCGCGGCGATGGCAAGGCCATACGCCACGACCGGCAGGCCACGCGACGCCAGCAGCCCGGCCAGCGGCGGCGCCCCGAGGCTCGCCACGGCGCGCGCCAATTCCAGCCGTGCATTGGCCGCCGCCAGCCCGTCACGCGGCGCGAAAACCGGCACCAGGCTGCCGGCTGCAAGGACGAACAGCACGGTCCCGCAGGCGGCGAGGAAGGTCGCCACCCCGAGCAACACCGCCCCACCCCCCCCCGCCGCCGCCGCCGGCACGGCAAGTGCCGCGCCCGCCGCCGCCGCCACGGTCGCGCCGCCGAGCAGCCGGCCGCGCGCGAAGCGATCCACCAGCAACCCCGCCGGCAGGGAAAAGGCGAGCCAGGCCGCCGCCTGCGCGGCCAGCAGCATGCCGACCAGGCCCGGCCCGGCGCCGAGCGCGAGCACGGCGGTCAGCGGCAGGGCCGCCATGGCCAGCTGGTCAGCCCCGTGCAGCCCGAGGGCGGCGAGCGACAGGCGGTTGAGGGGGGATGTCGCGGTCATGCGGGGCGCTCCGGTTGGTGCGCCCTCGGTGCCACGGTATCGCGCAGTCGCGCCTTCCGGCGATTGCGTCGGCACGTTCCAGCGTCGGGACGTCGCCGCAGGTCACCGATTTGTTGAGCGGCACCGGCGGATCACGTGATTCCACCGGAACGGGATATGCTCTACGCCTTATTCATGTCGCGCCGGCATGCTCCGCTATGACAATCCTGGTTGAATCGAGGAATCGCTGCCCGTGCCCCTGAAGCCGCTCAAGAAGGCCGTCCTGCCCGTTGCCGGCCTCGGCACCCGTTTCCTGCCCGCCACCAAGGCGATGGCGAAGGAAATGCTGCCGGTCGTCGACAAGCCACTGATCCAATACGCCGTCGAGGAAGCCCGAGCGGCGGGGATCGAGCAGTTCTGCTTCATCACCGGCCGCGGCAAGACCGCCATCGTCGAGCATTTCGACGTGGCCTATGAACTCGAACGCACCCTGGCGGACCGCAACAAGACCGCGGAACTTGAGGCGCTGCGCGCCCAGGCGATGACGCCGGGGTCGATCGTCACGGTGCGCCAGCAGGTGCCGATGGGCCTCGGCCACGCGATCTGGTGCGCACGCGCCTTCGTCGGCGACGATCCCTTCGCCATCCTGCTGCCCGACGACCTGATGATGTGCGACGTGTCCTGCACCGCCCAGCTCGCCGCCGCCTACAAGGAGACCGAGGGCAACGTCGTCGCCATCGAGGAAGTGCCGATGGAACGCGTCAACCGCTATGGCGTGCTCGACGTCGCGGAGGACAAGGGCCGGCTGGTCTCGGTGAAGGGCCTGGTGGAGAAGCCGCCGATCGAGAAGGCCCCGTCGAACCTCACCATCATCGGCCGCTACGTGCTTATGCCCGAGGTGATGGGCTTCCTGGCGAAGCTGGAAAAGGGTGCGGGCGGCGAGGTGCAGCTGACCGATTCCATGGCCAAGCTGATCGGCATGCAGCCCTTCCATGGCTTGCGCTACGACGGCAAGCGCTTCGACTGCGGCGACAAGTCGGGCTACCTCGAAGCCCAGGTCGCTTTCGCGCTGAAGCGCCCGGACCTCGCCCCCGCCATGCAGGCGATCCTCAAGACCTATGGCTGAAGGCGCGCTTCCGGGCGGGATGCCGCCCAGCACCCGCGACCTCGCCGGCTACGGCCGCAACCCACCCGATGCGGGCTGGCCCGGCGGGGCGCGCGTTGCCGTGTCCTTCGTCGTCAATGTCGAGGAAGGGGCGGAACTGTCGATCGGCAGCGGCGACGAGCGCAACGAAAGCGGGCCGGAGACCGGGCAGCTCGTGCAGGGCGCGCCCGATCCCTGCATGGAAACGCATTTCGCCTATGGCTCGCGCGTCGGCTTCTGGCGGGTGCTGGATGCCTTCGACGCGCATGGGATGAAGGCCACCTTCAATTCCTGCGGCCGCGCCGTTGCCATGACGCCGGTGCTCGCATCCGAACCGGCGGCGCGCGGGCATGAGGTGAGCGCCCATGGCTGGCGGTGGGAAATGCACGCCAACATGGACGAAGCCACGGAACGCGCCGTGATCGCCAGGACGGTGGCGGTGCTGGGCGCGGCCGCCGGCACCCGGCCGGTGGGCTGGCACACCAAGTCGGCGCCCTCGGTGAATACGCGCCGGCTGCTGCTGGAGGATGGCGGGTTCCTCTATGATTCCGACGCCTATGACGACGACCTGCCGCGGCTGGTTCCGGGTGCCGGTGGGCGCCCGCATGTCATCCTGCCCTACGCCTTCGACACCAACGACATGCGCTTCCGCCCCGGCCAGGGCTTCGTCTTCGCCGAGGATTTCTCGCGCTACTGCATCGCCGCCTTCGACCGGCTGTTGAAGGAAGGCGGGCGCATGATGTCGATCGGGCTGCATCTGCGCACCATCGGACGGCCGGCACGGATCGGCGGGCTGGAACAGATCCTGGAGCACATCGCCCGCGCCGGCGACGCAGTTTGGGTGGCGCGGCGAAAGGACATCGCGCAGCACTGGCTCAACCGTTTCGGGTAGAGCGTGATGATCGCAGGTGCGAACGCACCGGAGGTCTGAATCACGCAATCAAGCAATAGGTGAGAGCGTGATGGCCGCAGGTGCGAATGCGCCGGAGGTCTGAATCACGCCATCAAGCAATAGGGTAGAGCGTGATGGGTGAACGAATGTGAACCAATCACGCTCCAGGGCACGATCCCGACATCGTGCCTTGCCGCGGATCGCCCGCGCGGCCTCGTCACCGCAATGAGGACTCAGTATCTTCGATTCGGCAGGAGGGCGCTGGCGATGGCCGGCGGCTTTGTGCTTGCCGCCACCGCACGGCCAGCGGCGGCAACCGACCCCCGGCTTCAGGACGCCGTGCTGCGGGAGGTGAACGCCTTCCGCGCCAGCCAGCGCCGGCCGCCCCTGCAACTCGACCTGCGCCTGTCGCAGGCGGCGACGGCGCATTCCAACGACATGCTGCGATCGGGCCGGATGAGCCATACCGGCAGCGACGGCAGCGACCCGGGCGCCCGCATCACCCGCACCGGCTACCACTGGCGGTCGTACCGGGAGAATGTCGGCGCCGGGTACGTAGATGCGCGACAGGCCGTGGCGGGCTGGATCGCCAGTGCGGACCACCGCGCCAACCTGCTGGCCGATGACGTGACGCAGGTGGGCGTCGGCTTTGCCGGCGGGCCGGGCATGATGCCGGGGAACGTGCCGCGGCTGTTCTGGACGCTGGTGCTGGCGACGCCGCGATAGGGTGTCCTAAGCCGCCCGGCAGTGGCCCGCCGGTCCTGGGAAGGCCGCCGGGGCCTTCTCCTATGCCCCCGAGGCCCGCACCACCGGCGCCCAGCGCGCCGCTTCCCGCGCGACAAACTGCGCGATCTCCGCCGGCGACGGGTCGCCCAGGGAAACGATGCCGTTCGCCGACCAGCGTTCGCGCGCGGCTGGGTCCGCCATGGCCGCCGCCAGATGCACGCGCAACCGCCCGGTGATCTCCGCCGACAGCCCGGCCGGTCCGGCGAGCAGGAACCAGTTCGACGCGACCGCGCCGGGGAAGCCGGCCTCGACGATGCTGGGGATGTCCGGCACCACGGGGGCGCGGGCCTCGCTGGAGATGGCGAGGCCGCGGATCGACCCGCCGCGGACGCCGCCGGCATGGGCGGCGAGCGTGTCCCACAGGGAGACGGTGTTGCCGCCGAGCACGGATTGCTGGGCATCCGCCGCGCCGCGGAACGGCACGTGCAGCAGCTCGACCCCGGCTTCCTGCGCCCAGAGCATCCCGGCCAGATGCCCGACCGAGCCGATGCCGGAGGACCCGAAGGTCACCGCATCACGCCCGCGCCCGGCCGCGGCCTTGTAGTCGGCGAGCGTGCGGATCGGGCCGTCCGCCTTGACCGCGCAGAGGATCGGCGCGCCGCCGAACATGGTGATGTAGGCGAAGGAGCGCTGCGGATCGTAGTTCGGCGCCGGCGTCATGCTGACGGCCACGGCGAGCGGCCCGGTATTGGTGATCAGCAGCGTGTAGCCGTCGGGGGCCGCGGCCGCGGCCTGCGCTGTTCCGACCGCGCCGCCGGCACCGGGGCGGTTCTCGATGATGAAGGGTTGCCCGAAGGCGCGTTCCAGCCCGGCCGCCAGGTAGCGGATGACGATGTCGGAGGTGCCGCCCGGCCCATAGGGGTTGATGATGCGGACGGGCCGGTTCGGCCAGGCGCCCTGGGCGTGCAGCGCAGCGGGCGCCGCGAGAATGGCCGGGGCGGCGAGAAGGAGGCGGCGGCGAAGCATGATCTGCCCTTTCCGGAAGCGGAAGCGCGGACCGGCCTGCCCGATGCGCGGGCAGATGCCCGCCGCAGGCATGGATCGGCGCCGCAACGGGCAGATAAACAGCAAGTCACATGCCGCGCGCCGGCGCGGCGGGAACCCTCAGCGACTGGCGGTGGTGGCCACACCGGGGCGGCGAACCGGCGGCGGCAGGCTGCCGCGCCCAGCGCTGACCGACGGGGTACCCGAGCGGCTGCCCTGTTCGATCCGCGCCGCGGCGCGGGTCGAAGCCTGCTGCGTGGCCGGTGCCGATGACTGGCGTCGCGGCGTGGTGGCGCCGCGCGGCGTGGCGACGGCCCGAGTTGCCGCCGCCGCGGCCGTGGTGCCCCGGCCCGCACCCACGCGCGACGCGGTGGCCGCACGGGTCGATGCGGCGCGGCGGTCGGGCGCGCGGCCCGCGGTGGCGGCGCGGGCGGCGCCGACCACGCCGCCGGCCGCGGCCATCAGGCCCGATGGCGGGCGTGCCGCCACGCCGACCTGCGCGAAGCCCTGGTCCAGCAGCGCGCCCATGTGACGGTCGCGTTCCACCCAGGACGCACCGCCCATGGTCACGCCGACCAGGCGCACCCCGTCCCGCAGGGCGGAGGTGACGATGTTGAAGCCCGAATCGCGGATGAAGCCGGTCTTGATGCCGTCCACGCCGTCGTAGTCGCCGAGCATCCGGTTGTGGTTGCGGATCAGCTGCCGCCCCCAGGCGAACTGCACCGTGCTGAAATACCGGTAGCGGTCGGGGAAATCGCGCACCAGCCGCAGGCCGAGCGTGGCCATGTCTCGCGCCGTGGTCACGTTGTCTGGGTCCGGCAGACCCGAGGCATTGCGGAAGGTGGTGCGCGTCATGCCGATGGCGCGTGCGCGCATGGTCATCAGCTGGCCGAAGCGTTCCTCGTTGCCGCCGAGGTGCTCGCCGACCGCCGCGGCGACGTCGTTCGCGCTTTTCGTCACCAGGGCGAGGATCGCCTGTTCGACCGACAGCGTCATGCCCGGCCGCAGGCCGAGCTTGGAGGGCGGGCGGGAGGCGGCCTCCTCGCTCATGGTGATGGGGGTGGCGAGCTGGACGCGGCCGTCGCGCAGGGCCTCGAACAGCATGTACAGCGTCATCATCTTGGTGAGCGAGGCGGGGTAGCGCTGCTCATCCGGGTTGGCGGCGATCAGGACGTTGCCGTTGCGGGCGTCCAGCACGATGGCGGAATAGCGATCGCTGCCGATCTGCGCGGCGGCCGGTCCGGCGGCGAGCCCAAGGGCCAGCCCTGCAGCGAGGGCCGCAATGGCGCGCCACGGGGCACGGGTCGGGCGCGAGCGGGCGCTCGATGACGTCATTCGGAATCCCCTTGCGGCCGGCGCGAACGGGTCGCGGCGGGTGGCTGTGGGGTGAAGGATAACCAGCGTCGGCGGCAGCGTCCACTTCAAATCGCGAGGACTTCGTTTCCCAGCAAGGGCTTACATAATCTTCTTGTGCGCAACCGTTACCGGACCGCGCCGATACCCCCGAAATTCATTTTTGTGCACTGCAAAAAAACCTTGCGTATCGATTGGCAGGCCGCCTAAACGATCATCATGTTGCAGCGCAGCAAGACGGCCCGGAAGCCCCGGGCAACCCAGCAGGATCAAGCCGCCGCGGCGGCACCTGCGCCTGAGATCGAGGGGCCGGTGGCGGCCCCGCCGACTGAGATCGAAGGGGCCATGTCGGCCCCCGAGACCGCCATCGAGGAGGCCATGACGGCCTCCGCGACCATCATCGAAAGGGACGAAGACATGGCCGATACCAAGGTTGACGTGAAGAAGATTGCCGCCGAGGGCACCGCCCAGGCGCAGAAGATCGTGACGGAAGGCGCGGCGCAGGCCCGCGTGGCGATGGAAAAGGGTATGCAGCAGATGACCAAGGGTGCGGAAGGCTTCATGAAGGCCGCCGAGGAAGCCGGCGAGTTCAGCCGTGGCAATGTCGAGGCCTTCACCAAGGCCGCGCAGACCTGGGCGACCGGCACGCAGGAACTGGCCCGCCAGGCGATGGCGCTGGCGCAGGGCCTGACCGACCACACCCTGGAAGGTGCGAAGGCCCTCGCTGCGGTGAAGAGCCTGAACGAGGCCGCCGAGATCCAGACGAAGTACGCCAAGGCCGCGGTCGAGAAGGCCGTCGCCGAGTCCGCGAAGATGCAGGAAGCCGTCTTCAAGCTGGCCGAGCAGGCGGTTGCGCCGATCTCCGCCCGCATGACGGTCGCCATGGAGAAGATGGCGAAGCCGCTCGCGGCCTGAGCCCGACGGGACTAAGGCCGCCTCCGCCCATACTAACCCTCCCCTCCCCCGGGCGGGGCGGCCACACGAAGGGCCCGGCATCCGGACCATCCCGCTCAGGCGGGGTGGGGCGGTGGCCGGGCCTTTCCGATTTCAGTGGTCGTCGCCGATTTACGGTGGACAATCTGCGCCTTGGGCGCGGTCGGCCCTTCACCTCGCGCCGCGCGCTCCGATATCCTGCCATGCGGCGGGGGGCCGTTGCCGTCAGCGCCTAGGGAAACCACTTCTGCAGCCATGAGCGATCCGGACAAGCGTACAGGCAACGGGCAGGGCAATGACGGGTCGCAGACCGGCGTCGTCGTCAAGGCGCGCCCGCGGACCAAAAAGCCTGCGATGTATAAGGTGCTGATGCTGAACGACGACTACACGCCGATGGAATTCGTCGTCCATGTGCTCGAGCGCTTTTTCCAGAAGAACCGCGAGGAGGCGACGCGCATCATGCTGCATGTGCATCGCCGTGGAGTCGGCGTGTGCGGGGTCTTCACCTATGAGGTCGCCGAGACCAAGGTGACCCAGGTGATGGACCTCGCACGGCAGAACCAGCACCCTCTGCAGTGCACCATCGAGAAGGAATAGCCTTCGCAGAATCAGGGAAAGGGGTCGCAGAACCCCAGGGGGAAGACCACATCACGACCGATACCCGGTGCTGCACGGGCCCAATGTGGCCGGGCACACCACCGACAGGGGAGCGTCACTGACATGCTGTCCCGCAACCTCGAGCAGACGCTCCACCGGGCCCTGGCACTGGCCAGCGAACGGCGACACGAATACGCAACGCTTGAACACCTGCTGCTTGCGCTGGGTGACGACCAGGATGCGGCCACCGTGCTGCGCGCCTGCGGGGTCGATCTCGACCGGCTCAAGCGCGACCTGACCGAGTTCCTCGACAAGGACCTGGCCGGGCTGGTGACCGAGCGTGGCGGCGACCCCAAGCCGACCGCCGGCTTCCAACGCGTGGTCCAGCGCGCGGCCATTCATGTGCAATCCTCCGGCCGCGACGAGGTCACCGGTGCGAATGTGCTGGTCGCCCTGTTCAGCGAGCGCGAATCGCACGCGGTCTACTTCCTGCAGTTGCAGGACATGACGCGGCTGGACGCGGTGAACTTCATCAGCCACGGCATCGCCAAGGCACCCGGCCGGTCGCAGCCGCGCCCGGTGCAGGGCCAGCCCTCCGCGTCTTCCGGCCCGAACGCCGAGGAGAACCAGGAGAAGGAGGAGAAGCCGCGTGGCGGCCGCGGGCAGGACGCGCTGTCGAACTACTGCGTCAACCTCAACAAGAAGGCGGTGGCGGGCAAGATCGACCCGCTGATCGGCCGCGACTCGGAAATCGAGCGGACCATCCAGATCCTGTGCCGGCGCACCAAGAACAACCCGCTGTATGTGGGTGACCCGGGCGTGGGCAAGACCGCGATCGCCGAGGGCCTCGCCAAGCGCATCGTCGAGGGCGACGTGCCGGAGGTGCTGCTGAAGTCGACCATCTTCGCGCTCGACATGGGCTCGCTGCTGGCCGGCACGCGGTATCGCGGCGACTTCGAGGAACGGCTGAAGGCGGTGGTCAACGAGCTGGAAAACCAGCCCGGCTCGATCCTGTTCATCGACGAGATCCACACCGTGATCGGCGCCGGCGCCACCTCGGGCGGTGCGATGGATGCGTCGAACCTGCTGAAGCCGGCGCTGGCGCAGGGCACGCTGCGCTGCATCGGGTCCACCACCTACAAGGAATACCGCAACTACTTCGAGAAGGACCGGGCCCTCGTCCGGCGCTTCCAGAAGATCGACGTCAACGAGCCGACGCTCGAGGACGCGGTGAAGATCCTGCAGGGCCTCAAGACCAACTACGAGAAGCACCACAAGGTCCGCTACACGCCCGAGGCGATCCGCGCGGCGGTGGAGCTTTCCGCGAAGTACATCCACGACCGCAAGCTGCCGGACAAGGCGATCGACGTGATCGACGAGGTCGGCGCATCGCGGATGCTGCTGCCGGAGGGCAAGCGGCGGAAGACGGTCACGCTGAAGGATGTCGAGGACATCGTGGCGAAGATCGCGCGCATCCCGCCGAAATCGGTCTCGACCGACGACCGCGAGACGCTGCGCAACCTCGACCGCGACCTGAAGTCGATGGTGTTCGGCCAGGACAAGGCGATCGAGGCGCTGTCCGCCGCGATCAAGCTGTCCCGCGCCGGGCTGCGCGACGCCGAGAAGCCGATCGGCAACTACCTGTTCTCCGGCCCGACCGGCGTCGGCAAGACCGAGGTGGCGAAGCAACTCGCCAAGACCCTCGGCATCGAGCTGATCCGCTTCGACATGTCGGAATACATGGAGCGCCATTCGGTCAGCCGGCTGATCGGCGCGCCGCCGGGCTATGTCGGCTTCGACCAGGGCGGGTTGCTGACCGATGCCATCGACCAGCACCCGCACGCGGTGCTGCTGCTCGATGAGATCGAGAAGGCGCACCAGGATCTCTACAACATCCTGCTGCAGGTGATGGACCACGGGAAGCTGACCGACCACAACGGCAAGACGGTCGATTTCCGCAACGTCATCCTGATCATGACGACGAATGCGGGCGCGTCGGACATGGCGAAGGCGACCATCGGCTTCGAACGCGAGACGCGGATCGGCGAGGATGAGGAGGCGATCAAGCGCCTGTTCACCCCGGAGTTCCGCAATCGCCTCGACGCCGTCGTGGGCTTCGCAGCGCTGACGCCCGAGATCGTCGGCCGCGTGGTCGAGAAGTTCGTCATGCAGCTGGAAGCACAGCTCGCCGACCGCAACGTGACGATCGAACTGAGCAGCGCGGCGAAGGAATGGCTGGCGGAACGCGGCTACGAACCGCTGTATGGCGCGCGGCCGCTGGCACGCATCATCCAGGAATTCGTCAAGAAGCCGCTGGCCGAGGAATTGCTGTTCGGCAAGCTCGCCAAGGGTGGGTCGGTGAAGGTCGGGCTGAAGGATGGGGCGCTGGTGTTCGACATGCTCGAAGCCGCACCTCCTGCCTTGCCCAAGCCTGAGGAAGGCGAAGGCGAGCCTGACCGCGAGCCGGAGCAGGTCGGGTAGCGCAGGCCGCGCCGAAGCGCGATGATGGATGGGCGCGGGGGGGATGCCTCCCGCGCCCATTGTCATTGCAGGGGAAGCGGGAATGAGCGCGATCAAGGACTGGAAGGGCTATTCCGCCGGATTGCGGGAGCGCGGCAAGGAACTCGGCCAGTTGCACCCGGAGATCGTGAAGGGCTTCGTCGCCCTGTCGAACGGTGCCGCGCAGACCAAGCACCTTGATGCCAAGACGCGGGAATTCATCGCGCTCGGCGTCGCCATCACGACGAAATGCGAAGGCTGCATGGACGCCCATGTGCGCAAGGCGCTGGCGGCGGGTGCGACGAAGGAGGAAATCGCCGAGGCGCTGGGCGTGGCGATCGCACTGAACGCGGGGGCGGCGTTCACCTATGCGCTGCATGCGCTGGATCGGGCGAACGAGGGGTAGTTCCGCCCTTCTCCCACAGGCCCTGTCCGCCGAACGCGTGGGCGCAGGCGAGGATTGGGCCATCCTCCGGATCGGTCATGTCGAACGCGGTGTGGATGACCGCGTTCCGCATCACAGCCGGCATGCCGACGGCCCCGACAAGCCGGGCGCCGGTGATGCCCCGGTCCTGTGGTTCGGCGCTCCGGCCCGACACGCCGCGCCGATAGCAGGTTGGAAACGCTGCATAGCGCCCCCTGATCGCTGCCGCCCATGGTCGCTCCGGACCATGCCAGGAGCACGCGATGAACCGCCGCCTTCTGTTCGCCACCGCTGCGGCCGGCCTGATGCCGGCATCCGTCCGCGCCAAGCCCGGCATGCCACCGCCCATCGACCTCGGCATCGCGAACATCGCGCAGCAGACCCCGCTTTGGTGCTGGGCTGCGGTGGCCGAGCAGATCATCACCTGGCGGCGTGGCGACTCCCCACCGCAATGCGCCCTGGTGGCCGCGGCCTTCGGCGCGTCGGCCCAGCGCTGCTGCGGCGACGCCCGCGCTTGCGTGACGACCGGGGGCCTGCAGCAGATCCAGGCGCTGCTCGCACGGTTCGGCGGCGCGGCCTCGCTGATCGCATCGCCGGTCGATCCGATCGCGCTGTACCGGATGCTGGCGGATGAACGGCCGGTGATCCTCGCCGTGCGCATGACGCCGTATAGCGGCCATGTCGTGCTGCTGCGCGGCATGGCCTGGATGCCCACGCCGGCTGGGCCTGCACCGCTGCTGACGATCAACGACCCGCTGGGCCATTTCACGCAACCGGTGCCGTTCTTCCACCTGCTTCCCTACTGGCAGGCGGCGATCGTGCTGACCTGACGGCGCAGCGTGAACCACCCGCAAAACGTGCATGATGGAGACTACACTCTCTCATTTTTCGTGATCAGGGTTTTCTTATCAACTGTACGGAATATCACTTCGGCAGCAACACAACCGGCCTAGCGTTCCTCGTGCCGACAAAAGTCGGCTCATCCGAGAGGAACCCCCATGTCCGAGCTTGCCCGCATGGCCAAGATGCGTATCCAGCGCGACCCTGAATTCGCCTCGGCCACGATTTCCGTCGCCGTCCCGCGCGACATCGGCGACCGCGAATTCGCCATCCTCCACAAGCCGATCATCGAACGCATCCGCGACATCACTGGCTGCCCGTGCCTGTCCGGCCGCGTGAAGGTGGTGCTGGAGGACCTGTTCAACGAGGTGATCCAGATCGACCTGAAATCCGGCGCCCAGATCGGACGCTGAGCGCCTCGCCATGCGCCGCCGCCCCCTGGTCGGACTGCTCCACAACCCCGCGGTGCCGGCCATCGTCGCGGCGGCGCCGTCTCTGGTGGATTGCCTGGAGGTGATCCCCGACCGCCTCTGGCACGACCTCGGCACGGGAGCCGGGCAAGGCCGCTTCATCCTGGCGGAGGAGCCGATCGCGCTGCTGCGCCGCACGCTGGGCGACAGGCCGCTATCCGGGCACGGGCTCGGCCTGTCGCTGCCATCGGACCTGCCGGTCGACGAGGCGATGCTCGACCAGGTCGCCAAACTGGCGCGGCGCCTCGGCTTCGCCTGGTACAGCGAGCACCTGTCCGTCTTCCTCACCCCGCGCGGGTCCGTGCCGGGCGCGCAGGCCGGGCTTGGCCTGCCGGTTGCCTGCGGGGCGGAGTTGATGACGGTGCTCGCCCCCAAACTTGCACGGCTGCGCGATGCGATCGGCGCCGCGCCGCTGGCGATGGAAAACGCCGCGAACTTCGCCGAGGTGCCGGAGGCGGAGGAAAGCGAGCCCGCCTTCTTCACGCGACTGCACGCGCAGGGGCACTGCGACACGCTGCTCGACCTGCACAACCTCTACGTCACCGAACGGAATGGCGGCACGCCGGCCGAGACCTGGCTCGCCGCGCTCGACCCGGCGGCGGTCACCGAGATCCACCTCGCCGGCGGTGACGAGATGGGCGGCTTCTACAGCGACAGCCATTGCGGCCGCACGCCCGATCCGGTGTGGGACCTGGCGGTGCGCTGGGCGCCGCGCTTCCCGCGCCTGCGCGCCATCATCTTCGAGTTCCACGAGACCTGGTTCCCCGAGATCGGGCTGCCGGGCCTGATCGCCGAACTGGAACGCATGCAGGGCCTCGCCGATTCCTGCGTGCGGGAGGTGGCCCGTGCTGGCTGAATTCCAGCAGGCGATGGCCGACCTCGTCGCCTCCGCCACGCGGGTGCGGGCGGCCCGCGGCGACCCCGGGGCGTGGCTCGCCGGCTATGACCTGACCGAGGTGGAGCGCCGACGGCTGACCGGCTTCCTGGCGCAGCCGGGCCTGGCACTGGGCTGCATGGTCTATCGCGCCAACCGGCTGGCGCCGGTGGCGATGCATCTGACGGATCTGTGCCGCGCCATCGGCCCCGGGCTGCGCGACGTGATGGATGCCTTCTGGGCCGCACATCCACACAGCGAGCCGAATCCGCTGGTGGAATGCGCGCGCTTCTGCGACTTCATCGACGGCCGGCCCGGCATACCGCGCGACGCGCTGACGCAGGCCCGGGCGACGATCGCCGAGGCCCTCGCCGCCAGCGGCGCGGTCAGACCAGGGCCTTGCGCGCCACCGCCAGCGCCGCCTGCTCCGCCTTGGTCACCCGAGGATAGTGCAGGTCCAGATCTTCCAGCGCCTGCACGATCGCCGCCACCACGACCAGGCGGGTGAACCACTTGTTGTCGGCCGGCACGACGTACCACGGTGCCAGCTTCGTCGCCGTGCCGCGGATCGCCGCCTCATAGGCCGCCATATACGCGTCCCAATGCGCGCGTTCCGCCACGTCGTTAGCGGAGAACTTCCAGTTCTTCTCCGGCTCCTCGATGCGCGACAGGAAGCGCTTCTTCTGTTCCGCCTTGCTGACGTTGAGGAAGAACTTCAGCACCACCGTGCCCTGCCGCGCGAGATACCGCTCATAGGCCGCGATATCCTCCAGCCGCTCCGCCCAGATGTCCTTGCCGACACGGCGCGGCGGCAGCTTCTGGCCGGTGAGGTATTCGGGATGCACGCGCACCACCAGCACTTCCTCATACCAGCTGCGATTGTGGATGCCGATGCGGCCGCGTTCGGGCAGCGCGGTGGAATGGCGCCACAGGAAGTCGTGGTCGAGTTCCATCGCATTCGGCGCCTTGTAGGAATGCACCTGGCAGCCCTGCGGATTGACGCCCGAGAAGACGTGCTTGATCGCGCCATCCTTGCCCGCCGCGTCCATCGCCTGGAACATGCACAGCACCGACCAGCGATCCTGCGCATAGAGCTTGTCCTGCAGTTCGGCGAGGCGCTCGACACCCTGCTTCAGCAACTCCGCAGCATGGTCCTTCTCGAGGTCGAGGCCGGCGGTATCCGCCGGATCGACGTCCTTCAGCCGGAACCCCTTGCCCGAGGTGACGCGGAACTGGTCCAGGATCTTGTCGACGCGCTTGCTGATCATCCGGCTTTCCCCCTTGGTGCCGCCACGATCCACAGCGCGGCCAGTGCCTGCAACAGGAACGTCACCGACAGCGCCACGGCGTAGCCCGCCGGGTCCCATCCGCCGCCCGGCTGGCGCGGCCACAGGTCGAGGATCGCCCCGATCCCGGTCTGCAGCGCGAAGACCAGCACGAGCATGGAGAAGTTGATCGCCGTGGCGACACGCCCCTGCAGTTCCGGCGGGAACCCCTGCCCCATCGCGGCATAGCCCATCACGCCGACCGACCCGCAGAAGGAAAACAGGAACCACGTCACCGCGACCGGCCAGAAGCCGGACGGCGTGGCCGCGACCAGCACCGCCTGCGCCGCCAGCACGCCGGCGATACCGATATAGGGCACGAACATCGGCGAGAAGCCGCGCCCCTGCGCGAAGGACGCCGCCTGGCCGGTCGCCAGGGACCCGGTCACGAGGCCCATGGCGTAGATCAGCAGCGCGACCGAGCGCGGCCCATCCGCCAGCCCGCCGACATCGCGCAGCCACGGCCCCGCCCACAGCCCCTGGTAGGTGAAGTTCAGCGCCGAAAGCACCATCACCGCCGGAAGGAAGCGCAGGAAGGCGCGATCGCGGAAGATGCGGCCGAATTCGCCCATCTCATGCACCAGCGAACGGCGCTGCGGCACCACCGCGCCGGGCGGGCGGTCCGGCACTGCGATGCGGATCCACACCGAAGCGGCCACCGCCAGCACTGCCAGCAGCACGAAGATGCCGCGCCAGCCGAGCAGTGGCAGCGCCCACTGTACCGGCACCGTCGCCGACATCCCGCCCATACCGGCCAGGAACAGCCCCGCCCCGGTCACCGCCGCGACGCGGTGCTTCGGATACCATTGCGTGTTCGCCTTCAGCATCGCCATCAGCCCCGCCGCGAGACCGAAGCCGCAGATGATGCGCCCGATCGCCAGGGCCCAGACATCGGGCGCCGCCGCACTGACCAGGAAGCCAACCGCCGAGACCAGGGCCAGCGTGCTCTGCACCTTGCGCGGCCCGTGCAGGTCCAGCGCCACGCCGATCGGCAGTTGCGCCACCGCATAGGCGCCAAAGAAGCAGGCGGCGAGCAGGCCAAGCTCGGCTGCCGACAGGCCGAACTCGATGGCCAGCAGCGGGCCGATCGTCGCCACCAGCGCGCGGTTGCCCTGGTTGAGGAAGTTGATTGCCGCGAGCGGCAGGGTGATGCGGGCGAAGCCCGGCGTCGAGGCCATCAGCGCGGATCGACCCGCACGCTGACCGGGCAGTGGTCGGAGATGCGATCGCGAATGGCGGCGTCGCGTTCGGCATAGACCAGCACACGGAAACTGTCGCGCACCAGCCAGTCGCGGGCGGCACCGCCAAGCAGGATATGGTCGATGAAAGGCCGCGCGCCGCCGCCGCTGGCCGTGCAGGGGTTGGAGAAGCCCTGCGTCGCCCGCGTCAGCGGCGCGGCTTCGGACAGCACGGCGATGAATTCGTCGTTGCGTTCCATCCGCCGGTTGAAGTCGCCAAGGATGGCGAAGGCAACGCCCTCGGCCCGGCGCGCCGCAATCCAGTCGCGCAGGATCTCCGCCTGGCGGCCAAGATTCTGGCAGTCGCGCGAATTCGGCTGGCGGATGGGATCCCAGGCGCAGCCGCCATCCAGATGCACCGACAGCAGCCGGATCGGTGGTGCATCCCCATCCCGCACAGTGATGTCGGCGCCGCGGCGCAGCGAGAACCGTGCATTGGGCGCGAGGTCGAGCGCCATCAGATCCGGGTTGCGCACAACGTTCAATCCGCGCCGCCAGGCGAAGCCGGCGCGCTGCGTGTCGGTCTCGGCGGGGAAGTGGAAGTCGTAGCGCGTGGCATCGAAGACGCGGGCGGCGGCGAGCGGGCCGTCCACTTCCTGCAAGGCCACGACATCGGCGGCCAGGCGGTCGGCATAGGCGCGCAGGCGCGCGAATTCCTCATTCGAGCGCGGCCGGACGGATCGTGGCAGGTCGGGATGCCCGGCCGGCTTGGTGGTCAGCCAGGCGATGTTCCATGTAGCGATCTTCAATTCATCCGCCGCGACGGGCAGGGCGAGCAGGGTCAGCAGGGCGATCAGCAATGGGCGCATGGCGATCTTCATAGCAGCGTCGGCGCCACTGCGCGCGCGGGGGCCGCCGGTGCGGCCTCCAGCGGTCGGGCGCCGCAGTCGAGAAGGAAATCGACGATCGCGTCCATCTCGGCGGCATCGCGCGTGGCGTCGTGGAAGGGGTTGCCGGCGGCGCTGCCGCGCGGCACCCAGATGATGGTCTCGTAGCGCGCCCGCGTCAGCAGCACGCGATAGGTGTTGAGGATGAAGCGGCGTTCCTCGGCGCTGCGGACGTGGAACCAGCGGTCGCCGGCGAAGCGGCGCGGGCGCCAGCCATCGGCCGCACGCACCAGGTCGCCGCCCCAGGCGAGGCCCACGACATCCAGTTCCAGACCCTGGCAGTCATATTCGGTGGCGAATGTCTCCAGCGCTTCCGAGGAGCGGATGTCGGGCCAGCGATTGAGGAACCAGTCGGCCACCTCGGGCACCTGCACGCCGAGGCCATCCGCCCTGAGGCGCCGGGCGCCGGCGGCGGCCACCAGGCCGGCGCGCCGCAGGCCGCGGCCGAAGTTGCGCAGCCCGGCCCGCAGCGCGCCGAGGTCGCGCGTCAGCAGGAAGGGAACACCGCCGGCCTCCGCGGAGATCGCGGCGGCTTCGGCTGCCTCGCCACGCAGCACGGCATCCACCCAGGGGCTGCCGGCAACCTCGCGCACACTGCGCATTGGCACCGTCAGGTCCAGATCGGGATCGAAGGTGAGCCAGGGCCGCGCGCCGTCAGCGAGGCGCTGGGCCGGGTCCGCCGCGCTGGTCACGCGCGGTGCCGCGACGGCACGCCAGCGCGGATCGGCTGCGATGACACGACCCCATTCGGCGAGACCCGCCTCCCCCGTATTGATTTCCTGCCCGCCACCGATCAGCGCGACGATCACCGACCAGCCATCGTGCCGGCCCATGATCTGCAGCGCATGGCCGGGCTCGCTCATGGTCAGGCGGCTGACCCGGCGCTGGGTGTCGCGCGTCGCCTGCGCGGCATCCCAGGCGCGCTGAGCCTCATCGAAGACGATGACGCGCGCTTCGGGGATGTGGTCGGCATGGATGACGTATTGCTCCAGGAAGCGATGCACGTTCTGCAATGCCGTCTGTGCCTGGCGACGTGCGGCCTGCAATGTCCGGCCACCGGACGGCGCGGCATCGCGCGCCAGCGCTTCCCGCAGCACGGTGACCAAAGGGACGTTGCCGGACAGGAAGGCCGCACCATGCGATCGCAGCGCACCGAACACCACGTTCAGCCCGCACAGCGTCTTGCCCGCGCCGGGAATACCCGTGACGAAGACGACCAGATGCGCGCGTTCCGCCTGTGCCCGCCCGATGACGCGCGCGATGGCGGCGGCGGTGCGCGTCAGGTTCGGCGCGTCGGCGCGCGCGGCCGCGATCTCGGCGACCGAGTTGCGGCGATAGAGCAGCGTCGCCGCTTCCAGCACGGTCGGCACGGGACGATAGGCAGCGCATTCCCAATCGGCCGCGACCAGCGGCCTGTCGGGCGTTCCAATCCCGGCCTGCACGGACCCGATCAAGGCGCCGAGCTGCGCGCCGTTGCCGCACAGCACCGGCGTCACGCCGTGCCAGATCAAGGGCGGATCGAACCGCGCCGGTGCGGCATCGGTGGCGACCAGCACCGGCACTACAGGATGCGCGCGGCTGCCGGCATGGAAATCATGCAAATCGAGCGCGTAGTCCTCCGCCTGCCGCAGATCCGCTGCCGCGAAGGCGCGGGCGCCGTGCTTGAATTCCAGCACCAGGATGGCGCGGTCGGTGACGATCACCACATCCGCGCGCTTCTCCAGCCGTAGCAGGTCGCATTCGAACAGGACGCGCCAGGACGGATCGGCCTCGCGCAGGGCGGCGTGCAGCAGCACGGCCTCGGCTTCCCAGGCATGGCGCTGCGCCAGTTCCAAGGTCGCGTGGCGCGCCGCCTGCGCATAGGCGAGCCGCGCGGCGACATCGCGCGCCGACAGCGCGGTGAATTCCGCAAGGGAGAGCGACAGCCAGGCCTTCACCGCGTGTTGCCCCGTCGCGGCCAGGTCGCCACCGCCACGCTGCCCATCATCAGCGCGAAACCCACCCCATGCGTCACCGTGAAAGCCTCGCCAAGCAGGCTCACCGCCACCAGCGCCGCGGTCGCCGGCAGGAATCCCGTGAAGATCCCGGCCATCCCCGCCGGCACGCGCCGGAGCCCGGCATACCAGAACAAGACACTCAGCACGCTCGCGGTCAGCGCGTGGAAGACCAGCAGCGCCGCCAGCGATGGCGAGGTCAGCGCCATCGCCCCGCCGATCCCGGGCAGCGCGAAAGGTGCAAGCGCCAGTGCCGAGAATGCCTGCATCCACAGTGTCGCGGTGATCACCGGTACCCGCCCGGCGATGCGCCGCGCCAGCAGCACATAGGCGGCCTCCCCCAGCACCGCGCCGAAGACCAGCAGGTTGCCCAGCACCGACCCGCCCTGCCCGGACGCCGCGCGCGCCAGGGTCAGCGCGGCCATCCCGCTCGCCGCCAGTGCGACGGCCGCCCATTGGCGGCGCGGCAGCACCTCCCGCAACAGCAGGGCACCGCCGATCGCGACCACCGCCGGCAGCGTCGCGAGCACCAGCCCGCCTTCCAGCGCCGTGGTCAGCCGCAGCCCAGTCAGCAGGCTGGCATTGTAGATCGCCGTGCCGAACACCGCCTGCAGCGCAAGGTTGCCCAGGACCATCGGCGCAACGCGCACCGGCCCATCCAGCCGCCGGGCGAGCGGCAACAGCACGGCCGTGGCGAGCACGCAGCGCAGGAAGATGATCAGCACGATCGGCAGCGCCTCGGCCAGCAGCTTGGCGACGACGACATTGGCGCCGGTCAGCACCATGGACAGGGCGAGTTGCAGGTAAGCGAGGCGCACGGGCGGCAGCGTATCGCGCGTCGCGCATGCCGCCTAACCGGCGCTTCTACGCGTCGCCCGCCTGCCGGAAGGGGGAAAGCGTCGCCAGCATCTCCATCTCCCGCAGCATCGCCGGGCGTTCACGAGCAAGGAAATCGGCCACCGCATCCGACAACCCGCGATGCGCAATCCAATGCGCGGAATAGGTCGGCACCGGCAGGTAGCCCCGCTGGATCTTGTGCTCGCCCTGCGCGCCCGCCTCGACCCGGCCAATGCCCTGCGCGATCGCGAAGTCCATCGCCATGTAGTAGCAGAGTTCGAAATGCAGGAAGGGCACGTCCACCGTGGCCCCCCAGTTGCGGCCATAGATCGCGTCGCGGCCCACCAGGTTCAGCGCGCCGGCCACCGGCACGCCGTCGCGCTCGGCCACCATCAGCACAACCGCATCGCCCAGCCGGTCACCGAGCATCGGCCAGAAGCGCTTGGTCAGATAGGCGCTGCGCCCCCACTTCTTGTCCGTGGTGCTGCGATAGAAGCGGTTGAAGGCGTCCCAGTGGCGCTCGGTGATCTCCGCGCCACGCAGGCAGCGCAGCACGAGACCGCTCGCCTGCACGTCGCGGCGTTCCCGCTTCAGCACCTTGCGCTTGCGCGAGGCCAGCCCGCCCAGGAAGTCGTCGAAGCAACCATAGCCCGGGTTGGTCCAATGGAACTGGGTGCCGAGGCGTTGCAGCCAGCCGGCCTCGCCCAGCGCCGTCCATTCATCGGCGGTGCAGAAGGTGGCGTGGACCGAGGACGCCCCGACCGCCTGGCACCCCTGCACCAGCGCCTGGGCCAGCGCGCCCGGCGGCACCTCGGCGCCGGGGCGGATCAGCAGGCGCGGCCCTGGCACCGGGGAAAACGGCACGCAGACCTGCAGCTTCGGATAATACCGACCGCCGGCGCGTTCCATCGCATCGGCCCAGGAATGGTCGAAGACGTATTCGCCCTGGGAATGGGATTTGGCATAGCAGGGCGCGCAGGCGAGGAGCGTGCCGGCCTCGTCGCGCAGGGCGGCGTGCTGGGGCAGCCAGCCACGTTCGGGCACAGCGCTGCCACTGTCCTCCAATGCCGAGAGGAAGGCATGGCTGACGAAGGGGTTGTCTGCCCCGGCGCAGGCATCCCAGTCAGCCGCGCGGATCTCCGCGATGCGCCGATGCAGGGTGAGCGAAAGCGGGGCGGGTCCATCGGCCATCCCCTGCAATGTCGCGCAGCCACGCCTCGGCGCAAGGACCCCCCGGCTTGACGCATCGGTACCGGGCGCGGTCAGTCTGCCTCATGCCGCCACCGCCGCTCGCCCCGCTGGGCCAGGACACGCATCGTGCCGTGGCGCTGCAGCCGATCCGGCGCGCGGCGGACGGCACCTATCGCCTTGGCGCCGCAGGGCCGGACGGACAGTTCCTGGACGCTTTCGCGCATCGCTGGTGCCGCCCTGACACCGCGGGCCCGCCGCCCGGCGCCAGGCTGCGCGGACCGACCGCCTATGGCGGCGTCGCGATGAACCATTTCGGCCATTTCCTGCTCGAAGCGCTGTCGCGCCTGTGGTTTCTGCAGCGACACCCGGAACTGCCCGTGGTCTGGCACTGGATCGACCTGCCGGTTCCCCACGCCACCTGGCCGGGCTGGATCGGGCAGCTGCTGCGGCTGGTCGGGCTCGGCGGGCATCGGCATGTGATCCTGCGCCAGCCGGCACTGGCCGAGGAGATCGTCGTCGCCGAGTCTGGCTTCCGGACGATGCAATGGCTGCATCCGGACCAGGCGGCAGCGCTGAGCAGGCTGGACGGCCCAGCCGATGCGCCCGGCGGCCGGATCTGGCTGTCGCGCGCGCATCTGCCGCCCACCTTCGGGCGGATCGAGGGCGAAGCGGCGGTCGAGGACCTGCTCACCCGCCGTGGCTGGACTGTGCTGCGGCCGGAGATGCTGCCTGTGATGCAGCAGGCTGGCCTGTTCGCCGCGGCCGACGTGGTGTCGGGTTTTGCCGGATCGGCCTTCCACGCGGTGCTGTTGCAGGCGTCGCCGCGTGCCTGCCTGCGCCCCGTGATTCGACCGGCGGTGCAGATGCGCGACTACGGGATCATTGCCGCCACGCGCACCCTGAACCAGGTGCCGATCGATGCCGCGCTGACGGCGCTCGATTCACGGGGCAGCTGGACCAGCTACCGGATCGGCGATCCCGCCGACCTCGCGGCCAGGATCGACGCCCCATGAGGCCTGCCGCCCTCCCCCAAGGGCGGCAGGCCCGCCCCCCGTCAGATATCGTTCGCCTTGTAGATGCTGATCACGCCGAGCAGCATCGTCAGGGCGCCGCAAGCGGACATGAAGATGGCCACCGTCTCCGGCTCCACCGCCGGCAGCCCAGCCGGCAGGGCGACCATGCGCGCAGTCGCGCCGAAGCCGATGAAGGCGCCGCCCGCGGCAGCACCAAGACCGATCATCAATGCAACCACACCGAGTGCCATGGCCCAGCGGCCTTCCGGCGACAGGCCATGGTTCTGCACCAGTGAGTGGCTTCGAGCGTCACGAAACCCGATATCCGACATATGCAGTCCCCCTTTCGCAATCTCGGGTATATATCACCATATCGTGAGGATGGTTGGCAATCCATAAACGAGAATTTCGTTTCGGGCGTTGCAACTCGATCACATGCGAACCAGCACCCGCCGCAACCTCGGCCAAAGCCAAGGAGTTAGGGCGGGGCGTTCAAATCCGAGACTTGTATGAATAAAGACGATACTCGCGCTGACGCGCGGCTTCTGTGACGAACGGGGCTGTCGGCGGCAGCGCTATCCGCGCCGCGCGATACGCTTCAGGCCTGGCGCGCAATCCCCGATTCAGGTTGGCCGCCGGAGACGTTTCCGTTCGCACCGTCTCAGGCCCATTGTCTTCGCGAGCATCTTCGCCCGATCGGATGGGATCACCTGATCGGGCTCGGCTTAAAGCGTGATGGCCGTGGGTGCGAATGCACCGGAAGTCTGAATCACGAGATCAAACAACGGCACGAAACAGGAAGCGTGAGCGAGAGCGAGCGGATCCTGCTCCAAGTGCCGTCGGTGCGGGCATGGCCGCGCCGCGAACAGCGCCGGATGGCGCTGCCCGAGTCGGGTCGTCAGGCGAGTTCGAACATCCCCTCGACCTCGACCGCCGCATCCGCCGGCAGGGACGGCACGCCGATCGTCGTGCGCGCATGGCGCCCGGCATCGCCGAACACCTCCACCGCCAGGTCGGAGGCACCGTTCATCACGGCCGCATGCTGGGTGAAGGCCGCCGGCGAGGCGATGAAGCCGCCCAGCCGCAGCACGCGCTTCACCCGGTCCAGGTCGCCGGTCGCCGCCTTCACCTGCGCCATCAGGTTGATGAAGCACAGCCGCGCCGCCGCCTTGCCGTCCTCGAGGCTCACCTCGGCGCTGACCTTCCCGGCATAGGCAACCGCGCCGTCGCGCAGCGGGATCTGGCCCGAGACGACCAGCAGCGCCCCCGCAATGGTGAAGGGCACGTAATTGGCGATCGGCACCGCCGGGGTGGGCAGGGTGATGCCAAGCTCCGCGAGGCGCTGTTCGATACGTCCGGCCATGGGGTCTCTCGTCCTTCGTGTCGTGCAGAATGCAATCAGGCGGCGTGGCGCATGACGCGGCCGCGGCGCGGCGCGGGCTGCGCCGGCAGGTCCAGCGGCAGCAGCGGCGGCTGCGACAGCAGAAGGGGCGGCGGCACCTCCTCCTCGGCCGGGTCGGGCAGGTCGGCGCGGCCGAGATACTCCAACGCCAGGCGCCGGAACGCCCAGTCGAGCACCGAAGTGGCGCGCTGGATCGCCGCATCGCCCTCGACCTCGCCACCGGTGCCGGGTGCGTAGGCATAGGCATCGACGAAGGCATCCAGCGGCACGCCATGGCCGAGACCGAGCGAGACCGCCTGCGCCACCGCTTCGAGCAGGGCGCGGGTCGCCACGCCCTCGCGCGGCAGGCTGAAGGCGACCTCGCGCAGCTGGCCGCGCGAATCCTCGGCGGCGCGCAGCGCGACGCGGGCGCCGCCGATGGCAACGCGCCAAGTCCGCGCGGCCGGGCCGGACACCGCCCGCGGGGCGGACCGGCGCGGTGCCTGCGGCGCGGCCGGGATGGCCGGTGCGGCCGGCGGCGCGGCATCGAGGAAGGGCAGCACGGCGGCCTCCATCGCCGCTCGCGCGCCGGGCGGCGGCGGGGCGAGCAGCGCGGCCGCCACATCGCCGGCGCGCAGCGCCGCGCGGGTCGGATGCAGCACCAGGCGGCCCTCGGCATCGCGGGCCGGGCGTACGGCACCGGAAGCAGGAGCCATGCCGGCCGTCTCGGCGCCGAGCAGCGCTTCCACCGCATCCGCCGGGGCCAGGGCGACGCAGCCATCATGGCGCAGGCCGGGCGCGGCGGCAGCGGCATCGAGCGCGGCGCGCGCCGCCTCGGCGAGGCCGGGCACGGCGGTTTCGGCCGGCGGTTCCGGCCAGATCAGCGCAACCGGGTGCAAGGCGCCGTGGCGTTCCGCGAGGCGTCCGGACTGCATTTCGGCGGCGCCACGGGTCAGGGCGGCGATGGCGGCTGCCACCGCCTGCGCCTCCGCCTCGCCATACGGCAGGCGGAAGGCGGCGAGCAGCCCGGCGAGGTCAGCGAAACCGACGCGCAGCCGCGGCGCGCGACCATGGCCAAGGATGTCCAGCACCCGCACCGCCAAGCCGACCGCCGCCGCGTAACCGGCCGCATCGAAGCCGCCGCCGGCATCGAGGAAGGCCGGCAGGTTGAGCACGAAGCGCGCTTCCTCCTTGCGATCACGCCAGACCTCGAGGCCGGGCGCGCCGCGACGGGCCAGCAGCAGGGCGCGCAGCGCGGCGGCCAGGTCGTCCGCCTCCTCCGGACTGTCGAGCAGGCCGAGGCGACGCCCGCGCGTGGTGACGCGGCGGATCCAGCCCTCGGCGAGCGTCGGGAAGACGACGGGGCCGGAGCCGGGGGCGAGGGCCGCCAGCGCCTCGGCGGCGCCGTCATCCCAGGATGCGGGGAGAGCGATGGGGCGCGGCGCGGCGTCGGGGTCGGCGCCGCAGCGCTCCCGCCGAAGGGCCACACCATCCCACAGAGTGCCGATCATGCCTGCCATGGGGTCATGCTATGCCCGGTCGGCGCGGGGCGGAAGCCGCATCTTGTGCCCAAAAGCGCATGGACCCCCAATATCCTGTGGATAGCCTGATCTTTGCGCCGGGCCGCGCGCTGTGGCATCAGGGGGGCTTCCGGGATTCCGCCAAAGGGCGCGCCGCATGGCCATGTTCGACCAGTTGTTCATTCGCCTGACCAGCCGTCGCATCGGCCGGGACAGCGTCGGCAACACTTATTGGGAAGCGCGGTCGCGCCGCGACACCTATGGCCGCCCGATGCGCCGCATCACCTATGCCGGCGCGCCGGACCCGACCACCGTGCCGCCGGAATGGTGGGGCTGGATCCACCACACCACCGCCGCCCCGCTGAACCAGGATGCGCCGCGCAAGCCCTGGCAGAAGGACCACCGTCCGAACATGACCGGCACGCCCGATGCGTGGCGTCCGCCCGGTCACGATGCCGCCGGCGGCCAGCGTCCCGCCACCGCCGGTGACTATGAGGCCTGGACGCCGGGGCGCTGAGCCCCGACATCTGACCCGACATGCAGAAGCGCAGCCTTGCCGAGATCCTCACCGGCGCCGTGGTGCTGGCCGTGGCCATCGCCTTCCTTGCCTATGCCATCACCGGCAGCGGGCGGGCGTTGACGACCAGCGGCCTGTCACTGACCGCGCGGTTCGACCGCATCGATGGCCTCGCCCCCGGTGCCGATATCCGCATCGCCGGGGTCAAGGTCGGCCAGGTGGTCGGCCAGCGGATCGATCCGTCGACCTTCCTTGCCGTGCTGACGCTGCGCGTCGATGCGACGCTGCGGTTGCCTTCGGACACCTCGGCCGAGATCCAGAGCGAGGGGCTGCTTGGTGGCAAATACATCGCCCTGGTGCCCGGCGGGTCGGACCGCTTCCTCCGCGATGGCGGCGAGATCACCATCACCCAGAGCGCGGTCAGCCTGGAAAGCCTGCTCGGCCGTTTCATCTTCAGCGTGACGGAGATGAACCAGGGCCGCGGCGGCGACCAGCCGGCCCAGCCCGCGCCAACTCCGCCTGCCCCGTCTGCCCCGCGATGACCGCGACCGCCCCCACCCAGTGGCCGGGCGCCGACGGCCAGCCGCTATCCTGCCGCGAGAAGCTCAAGATGCTCGCCGAGAACCATGCGGAAGCCCGTCAGGCGCTGCAGGACGTCTTCGAGGACGCGGTCCTGATGGGCGTGGACGAGGCCGCGATGCGCCGCATCCTGGCGGACCTGGTGGCCGGGCTCGACAGTCCGAAGCGTCGCGCATGAGGTGGGCCGCGATGCTTGGCGCCTGCGCCGTCGCGCTGTTCGCGCTGCCGGCCGCGGCGCAGGAATGGGTGCCGATGCGCAGCGCGCGGCTGCAGGCGCTCGACAAGGTGACGGCACGCGTCACCATCCTGGAGGCACGGGTCGGCGGCTCGGTGACGTTCGGCTCGTTGACCATCAACCTGCGCGCCTGCCAGGGCCGCGCGCCGGAGGAAGTCCCGGACGCGGCTGCCTGGATGGACATTACCGACAGCCGTGCCGCAGCCGGCAGCCCACCGGCCTTCCGCGGCTGGATGTTCGCCAATGCGCCGGGCGTGCACATGCTGGAACACCCGGTCTACGACATTCGCGTGCTGGAGTGCCGCTAGAGCAGGATCCGTTCGCTTTCGCTCACGCCTCCTGCTCCATGCCTTTGCTTGATCGTGTGATTCACGCCTTCGGCGATTCCACCTGCGGTGATCACGATTTGGCGGACCGTAGACCACGGCCCGCAGGCGTCACGCCGCCAGGCGTGGCCGCGCCACCTCACCCAGCAGACCCGGCAGCAGCGCTTCCGCCGCCAGCGCGCCGGAAATGACGACCGCCTCCACCCCTGCGCCATGGGTCGCCGCCCCGGCCAGGACCAGGCCGGGCAATGGCTGCTTCGTCGGCAACGTGCGACTGGTGCCGTAGATCGATCCGCCCGCCGTCCAGGCATAGCGCGCATAGGTGACCGGGGAAGCATCCGCGCGACACAGGATGCGCGCGGCGAGGTCCGGGATCACTTCCGCCGCGCGGGCGATGAGGTCTTCGGCCAGCGCCACCTTGCGGGCGCGATAGGCAGGCGTGCGGCGCCAGGCTTCAAGCGCGGTGGGATCGTCGGTGCCGGGAGGCATCCAGGACGCCGCTTCGTCCTGCGGCAGCAGGGCGAGCAGTTCCAGCGTCGCATGGCCGGCCGGGGCGCAGCCTGGGTCCACCACCGAGGGTGCGACCATGGCGATGTCACCCAGTCGCGTCCGGGCATGCAGGACGGGCGGCATGTCGAGCGTGCCGGCGATGCCGAGATGCACCGCGACCGCCGAACAGGCCGGCCGCGCCTCGGCCAGCGCCGGCGCCAGGGCGCCGGTCGGCAGCAGGTGGCGCCCCGCCAGGATCGGGTCGCCGTTCAGCACCACCGCGGAGGCAGGGGCGGCGCGCAATTCACCGGACCGATCCCGCAGCAGCAGGCCGCTGGCGCGGCCGTCTGCCACCGCGATGCGCGCGACCGGCTGGCGCAGATGCACCTCGCCGCCACGGGTGCGGATGGCGCCGACCAGCGCCTCGGCGAAGCGACCGGAACCGCCGACCGGATAGACGCCGCCATGCAAGGCGTAGCCGAAGATCGGCACCATCTGGCGCACCGTCAGGGTCGCCGGGTCCTCGGTGAGGTAGCCGGACAGCGCGGTCACCGCCGCCTTGGCCGCCGCATCCTTCATGTGGCGATCGAGGAAGGCGGCCCAGGGCCGCGCCATCCATTCGGCCGCCAGCGGGTGGGCGCGCGAGAAGGCCAGCATCGCCGCGGGCGTCGGCGGCGTGCCCGGGATGCCGCCGCGGCCCTGCCCGGTCGAGAACATCGCCTCGTAGATCGCGCGGATCTCGGCGAACAGCGCGGCGAGGCCGGCGGCGTCCTGCGGATGGCGGGCGGCCAGGGCCGCCATGTGGGCACCGTAGTCGCGCGGCACGTCGAACACCGCGCCATGATCCCAGTAGCGATGGTCGAGGCGGCGCATCTCCACTGCATCGGCGATTCCCAGCCGCTCGAACACCGAGCGCACAGGCCCGCCGGGCTGCCAGCCGGAGATGTCATGCACGCCGGAATCGAAGCGGAACAGCCGCGGCTGGCCGGTGACGGGATCAACGCCGCGCGCGCGCCGCGGCCAGCTATGGGCGAAGCCGCCCGGCAGGTCGTGCTGGTCATGGACGCTGACGCGGATGCCGGCATCGGCCAGCAGCGCGGCGGCGGTCAGCCCACCCAGCCCGGCGCCGACGATGCGCACCGGGTCGGCGGCCGGCCGGCGCAGGGCGGGGGCCGGCCAGCGAGCCTCCTCACCCTGGATCATCGAATGCAGGCCGCGCCGGACCAGCAGGCGCGGGCCGAGGACCGAGGCAGCCGCACCCAGGGCAAGCGGCCCCCAGCGCAGCCAGCCCGGTGCGTCGAGCAGCCCGGCCAGCGCCAGCCAAGCGAAGATTCCGGCCCAGAGCGCCGACAGCAGCCGGTTGATCGCCAGGAACAGGGGCGTCGCGGTGGCCCCCTGGTGGTCGGCGGCCGAGATATCCGCCGTCCAGGGCCGGCCGATGGCCAGGCTGACCGCAGCACCCGCGGCCAGGAAGCCGAACAGCAGCACGAGGGCGTGGCGTTCCAGCGCCGGCACAGGGACCAGATGGCCGGCCAGGATCAGCGCAAGCGCCGGAATGACAGCCAGTTCGAAAGGGCGCCAGCTGCGGCGGCGCGTCAGCGAGGCTGCGCGGGCCAGGGCGATAGCAAGACCACCCGCCGCCCCTGCCTCTGCCCAACCGAGCAGGAGCCCGGCCAGATAGAACATCTTCGGCAGCAGCGGCAGGTGGGCGCGGAAATAAGCCTTCATGGCGGGGGAACTCCATGGACAGGGCGCCGTCTGCGCCGCATGTTGACGGCATAAACATCCAGCCTGGTGTTAACATTGTCAACATCGAATCGACCCTACCATCACGGTGACCTGCGCGCGGCGCTGCTCGATGCCGCCGACGCGCTGGTCGAGAAGGGCGGCGACGGCGCGCTCAGCCTGCGGGAGGCGGCGCGCGCCGCGGGCGTCTCGGCCACCGCCGCCTATCGCCATTTCGCCGACAAGGAGGCGTTGTTGGCCGCGCTCGCGGTGCGGCATTTCCGCGACTTCGGCGCAGCGCTCGCGGACGCCGGGGCGCAGGGTGGGCTGGGTGCGCGCGGCCGCGCCTATGTGCGCTTCGCCCTCGCGCGGCCGGGCCGCTTCCGACTGATGTTCGGCGGGCTGCTGGCACGGGCCGAAGCGCATCCCGAATTGCGCGCTGCCTCACGCGCGACCTTCGATGCGCTGAGCGGCGTCGCGGGGTCGGAGGACGGCGCGCTGCGCGCCTGGGCCTTCGTGCATGGCCTGACCCATCTGCTGCTGGATGGCGCGCTGCACGAGGCGGATACCGAGGCGCTGATCGCGCGGCTGGTGATAGACCCACCCGCGCGGGCCTGAGGCCGGCTTGGCGGAGGGCCATCCGCCACGGCCACCGCTTCGGCCGGCGGGGCGCACGCCTCGGGCCGCAAGCGTGCCGGTGCGCTGCGCCAAGGCCAGCCGCACCGATGTGCGGCGCCCACGATCCGCGGGACGAAACAACACGCCACGACCGCGCCCTGACCGCCAGTTGCCCCTGCAGCATCGGCGGATGGCGCGAAGGGACGGCCGGATGGCCGGCGCCTCAGGGACGCCACGCCCCCCTATCGGATCCCGAAGAACGACCGCAGCCGCGCAAGGATGTCCTCGCGCGTCGGCGCCGCGGGCGATGGCGCCGTCTGGCCGTCCGGCGCGACGCTGTTGCGGGCCTGGCGCGCCGCCATGATCGCCGTCAGCCCCTCGAGCAAGGCCGGCCGTGCGCGCAGCACCGGGTCGAGGTCCTCCTTGCGCAGCTCCAGCACCACCGCCTCGGTCAGCGCTATGATGGTCGCGCTGCGGGGCTGGCCGGTCAGCAGCGAGCCCTCCCCGAGCACGGCGCCCGGAAATAGCCGGTCCACGGCGACCTCGCTGCCGCCGGCACGGGGGATGCGCACCTCCAGCACGCCCTCGGCGAGCACGTAGAGCGAACTCCCAGCATCCCCGTATCGCACCACGGCGGCACCCTGCGGCAGCAGGGTCTCCGCCATGGTGGCGGCCAGCGCGCTGCGTTCCGCCGACGTGAAGGGGCGCAGCAACTCCATCCCGCCGAGCAGCGTGGCGCGGCGGGCTGCATCGTCATGGGCGGGCGGGCGGCGGCGCGCCAGGTCACGCGCCGGGCGCGCCGTCTCCAGCCCGGCGCGATGCAGGGCGCGCTGCGCCGACCCGGCCACGGCGTCGCGCCAGCGCTGCTCGGCGCCGTAGTCAGGCACATGAAAACGCACGGCATAGACGGCATTGCCCTGGCTGAGGTCGGTCAGGATGACGTCCGGGGCGAAGTCCGGCAGGTCCCGGCCGGCCTCCATCGCGGCGGTGAGCAGCAGGCGGCGGGCGCGTTCCGCGGGCACCGCGGCATCCACCGGCACGATCACAGCGGTGCGGAAGCGACCCTGCGCGCCCGACCCATAGACAGCGATGCGATGGGCCGCGATCAGGCTGTTCGGCACCACCAGCGCCACGCCATCGCGCGTGACCAGCCGCGTCGAGCGCCAGGAGATGCCAGTGACACGTCCGGCGCAGTTCTCCGTCGCCTCGATCCAGTCGCCGATGCCGTAGGGCGATTCCATGCCCAGCGCGATGCCGGAGAAGATGTCCCCCAGCGTGTTGCGTAGCGCGAAGCCGAGCACGGCGATCAGCACGGAGGAGGTGGCGATCAGCCCGGTCGCCGGCAATTCGAACACCAACTGCGAGGCCAGCACGCCAGCGGTGAGGAACAGCGCGCTGCCGATCAGGTCGCTCAGCAGTTTCGGGTAGCCCGCAAGCAGCAGCGCCGCGAGGCGCGCTGCCAGCCAGGCGGCCGCCAGCCAGAACCCGGTGCCCGCCGCCAGCCGCAGGCCGCCGGTGGCGCCATCGGGGGGCAGCACGGCGTGCAACAGAAGCGCCAGAAGCGTGGTGGCGGCAGGCATGACCAGCCGGCGGATCGGCAGGCGGTACAGCGGTTTGCTCCCTGGCGGCACGGGCATGTCCGGCCTGGCGATCGTAGCGGCTGCGCGGTGCCCGGCCCAGACCCGCGATAGGGGGAGTCAGTCAATAGGATTTTTCTCTTGACGATCTATGCTCGCCAGCGATATGACAGGCGAGCCAAGGGGCGAGGTGTGCCCGTCGCCCTCTCAATTCCTTGGTATCCTTCACATCATCACGCGTGACGGCCCGCCCCGGGCGCCTTCAAGGCGCAAGGGATTTGGGATGTTTGTCCTTGCCATCCGGCGGAGGTCTCCGCCCCATGCCGCCGCCGCCTCCATGGCCCAACCCCGACAAGGAGCCCCGACCATGACCAACACCCTGCCGCGCCTGCTCGCCCTTCCGCTGGACGATGCCGCCAACCCGCTGTCGCGGCCGGACGCCGGCGCGCTGCCCCGCCTCGGCGGCCTGTCGCCGCTGTTCCCGCCGGCGACCGTCGCCGATGCCGGCCAGTTGCGGATGGGCGGCCTGTCGCCGCTATTCGGCCACGGCTGAACCTGCCGGGCCCGCCCGGCGCGCGCGCCGGGCGGCGCATCTTCCTGGGGAACGAACACGAAGGACAACCCGGCATGACCGAGGATGCCACGCCGCTGATCCGCTTCTGGCAACTGACCGAAGGCGGCCGCCCGCCGCAGCGGGCCGACCGTTCGGCCGGCGGCACGCTGCCAACCCGCGCCTTCCGCTATTGCGAGGCCGCCACCACGGCCGCCGGCTTCGGCTGGCTGGTCTTCCCGCCGATCGATATGGCCGTGGTCTGGGACGGCAGCGAGATGCGCTGGACCTGGCAGGGCGCCGATGGCTGGTATCCGCTGTCGGTCGCGCAATTCCCCGGTCTGCGCGACCGCTTCGACGCCGCTGCTCCCGAGGCGTTGCGCGGCTGGTCGCCGCCACTGATCGGCGCGCTGCCCGAACCGGGGCTGCTGAACCTGTGGTCGGGCCTGTTCGCGCGCACCCGCCCCGGCTGGTCCCTGCTGGTCCGCCCGCCCGCCAACCTGCCTCGCGCGGCGGGCTACGAGGCCTTCGAAGGCGTCGTCGAGACAGACCGTTGGTTCGGCCCGCTTTTCGTCAATTTGCGCCTGACCCGGACCCATGCCCCGGTCGAATTCCGCACCGACACGCCCTTTCTGCAGGTCCAGCCCATTCCACGCGCCGCCTATGTCGCGGCCGCGCTGAACGACGCGCCGGTGGTCGCCGGGGTCACGGCGCTGGGGCCCGAGGAATGGGCGGATTACGACCGCAGCATCGTCGCACCGCGCCGCGGCGGCGGATGTCCGCTCGGCAGGGAGGCCGCAGAGGTGCGACGGCGGCGGCGTCAGGTGGATGCGAGCGAGGACCTGCAACCATCCCGCTGAGGCGACCTGGGCGCGCCCCAAGCGATGCATTGGAGACGTTGTCGCGGGGGGGCGCATCGCGACATGCCGTCAGGCGACTGCGCGGTTCGCCTTGACGACATCGGCCCTGGCGGGATTTCCCTCGGGACGATCAGGTTCCGCAGTGCCAGGCGCCCGGCCAGGGGCGCACCGACGAGGGCTCGGCACGGCCGCGCATCAGGCGAGCGATCGGTCCAACAGGGATCGCACGCCCACTCCCGTCTCCGCCAACGCGCAGGCGAGGAGGGCAGCGCCCCCTCGCCGCGGCGCTCAGGTTGCCGGCGCCGGTCCCGGGTTCAGCCCCGGCGGCCGCGGCGTCGTCGCCCGACCGGCCGACGGGACGGACCCGCGTCCCATGTTCACCGGCTCATCCGGCCGGTTGCGCACCACCGGCTCGCCGCGGATGACCAGCCGAATCTCGTCGCCCGACAGGGTTTCGAGTTCCAGCAGGCCCTTCGCCAGCAGATGCAGCTCGTCCATATGCTCGGACAGGATCGTCTTGGCGCGACCATAGGCGGTGTCGATGATCGAGCGGATCTCGCCGTCGATCTTCTGTGCGGTCGATTCCGACAGGTTCTTGGTCTGCGTTACGGAATGGCCGAGGAAGACTTCCTGGCTGTTGTCGCCATAGGCGATCATGCCGATGACATCGGACATGCCCCATTCGGTGACCATCATGCGCGCCTGGTTGGTCGCCATCTTGATGTCGCCCGAGGCGCCGTTGCTCACCTTGTCTGGCCCGAAGATCAGTTCCTCGGCAACGCGCCCGCCCATCGCCATGGCGAGTTCGGACTTCAGCTTGGACTTGTGCTTCGAGTAGCGGTCGCCGGCCGGCAGCGACATCACGAGGCCCAGCGCGCGACCGCGCGGAATGATCGTCGCCTTGTGGACCGGATCGCATTCCGGCTCGTGCATCGCCACCAGCGCGTGGCCCGCCTCGTGATAGGCCGTCATGCGCTTCTCATCGTCGGACATGACCAGGCTGCGGCGTTCCGCACCCATCATGACCTTGTCCTTGGCGGCCTCGAATTCCGCCATGCCGACGGTGCGCCGCCCGGTGCGCGCGGCGAGCAGCGCGCCCTCATTCACCAGGTTGGCGAGGTCCGCACCCGAGAAACCCGGCGTGCCGCGTGCGATCACCTTCGGATCGACGTCAGAGGCCAGCGGCACCTTGCGCATATGCACGCGCAGGATCTTCTCGCGCCCCATCACGTCGGGGTTCGGCACCACCACCTGGCGGTCGAAGCGGCCGGGGCGCAGCAGCGCCGGGTCCAGCACGTCCGGCCGGTTGGTGGCTGCGATGATGATGACGCCTTCGTTGGATTCGAAGCCGTCCATCTCCACCAGCATCTGGTTCAGCGTCTGCTCGCGTTCATCATTGCCGCCGCCCAGGCCGGCACCGCGATGGCGGCCGACGGCGTCGATTTCGTCGATGAAGATGATGCAGGGCGCGTTCTTCTTGCCCTGTTCGAACATGTCGCGCACGCGCGATGCGCCGACGCCCACGAACATCTCGACGAAATCCGAACCGGAAATCGTGAAGAAGGGCACGTTCGCTTCACCCGCGACGGAGCGCGCCAGCAGCGTCTTGCCGGTACCCGGCGGGCCGACCAGCAACACGCCCTTGGGGATCTTGCCGCCCAGGCGCTGGAACTTCTGCGGGTCGCGCAGGAAGTCCACGATCTCCTCGAGCTCGCCCTTGGCTTCCTCGATGCCCGCCACGTCGTCGAAGGTGACGCGGCCCTGCTTCTCCGTCAGCAGCTTGGCCTTGGACTTGCCGAAGCCCATGGCGCGGCCCCCGCCACCCTGCATCTGGCGCATGAAGAAGATCCACACGCCGATCAGAAGCAGCATCGGGAACCAGGACATCAGGTAGTGCAGCAGCGGGTTGACGTCCGAATCCTCGGGACGGGCGACGACGCGCACGTTCTTGTCCGTCAGCCGGGTGATCAGCGCGGGGTCCTCGGGCGTATAGGTCTGGAAGCTGCGCCCGTCGGTCAGCGTGCCCGACAGGGTGCGACCCTGGATCGCGACCTCCCGCACATGGCCGGCATTCACGTCGTTCAGGAAATCAGAATAGGCAACCTGCGTCGCACCCGGACGGGCGCTGCCCGAAGGCTGGAACAGGTTGAACAACGCCACCAGCAACAAGGCGACGATGACCCAGAGCGCAAGATTCCGGCCGAAATTGTTCACGTGCGGTTGTCCGTCTCCGTGCCGGTGGGAGTGCCCCCCCGGCCTTCGTCATTGAACATAGGGACGGGTTGACCGGGCTTGAATGGCCGACCCGAAATCTCGCCGCCCGTCGCCCCGGTCATGGCCGGAGCGAAGACGACCACGAAGGGCGCGCAGGCGCTGGGTGAAGGATAGTCCATGGCGGGCACGGCGGCCAGCGTGCCGTTCGGGTCGCGGATGGCCGGCAGGGCGCGCAGCACCGCGGCCGGCAGCCCGCACCGGTAGCGCAACGCCGCCGCCCCGTCCCCGAGGGCACCGAGCCGCCATCCTGCCCGCCCTGGCCCGACCAGCCGGAACCGCCCATCCCAGCTCGCGCCGGCATGCGCTTCCACCGGACCGCCAACGGCGCCGGGATCACGCGCCAGCAACCAGGTTCCGCCAGCGGCCGGGCGCAACCAGGCGCCGGCCAGGGTTCCGCCCCCGGCTGCCAGCAGCGCCGCCGCCGCCGATCGGGACGGCACGAAAGCCGCGCCGCCGATCAGCCCGGCGAGCCGGCCCAGCGCCTCGACCGCCACCGCATCGCGGCCCAGCGCGCCAGGGTGCAGCCGTGCAAAGCCTTCCGGCCGGATCTCGGCGGCCATCGCCAGCCGCGCGGCCAAGGCAGCGGTCGCCCGGCCCCGACGCGCCGCGAAGGTCGCCGCGGCTTCCGCCAGCGCGGCGATGCCCGGCCCCGTGCCGCCCGGATCGGCCAGCGCCTGGCGCAGCCGCACGCGGGCGAAGCGCGGGTCGTCGTTACTCGGGTCGCGGATCGGGGTGATGCCGGCCTCCGCCAGCACAGCCTCCAGCGCCGCCGGCGGCACCCCGAGCAGCGGCCGCAGCAGCAGCGCCGCGCCGGCATCGCGCACCGGCGCCATGGCGGCCAGCCCGGCCGGCCCGCTTCCGCGCAGCGCCCGGAAGAGCAGCGTTTCCGCCTGATCCCCGCGATGATGGCCCAGCAGCAGCCAGGGCCGACCGGCCGCCGCCGCCGCACCTGCCAGGGCCGCCAACCGCGCCCCGCGCGCGCGTTCCTGCATCGACGGCCCCGGCGCGAGCCCCAGTCGCAGCACCTGTGCGGCAATGCCTCGGCCGGCCAACAGCCCGGCCACATGCGCGGCCTCGGTGGCACTTTCGGCGCGGAGTCCGTGATCGGCGACCAGCGCCAGCACGTCACCACCACGCCGTCGCGCCCAGCGTTCGGCCAGCAGCGCCAGCGCCAGGCTGTGCGGACCGCCGGATACACCAATCGCCAGCCGCGGCGTCGGGCCGAAAGGCCCGAGCGGACGCATCAGCGCGGCGAAGTCGGCCTCGGAAAGCAGCGGACTATCTCCAGCGGAGCCGGATGGAGGGGCTCTGCCCCTCCAAACCACCCCGCCAGGGGGCTTCGGCCCCCTGGACCACGGGGACTTGGCGCCCGGCGCTGCGGTTCAGCCGTCGTGAAGCATCCCGGATGCGCCCGGCGTCAAGGACTATGCCCGCCGCCGTGCACCAGACGCCCGTATTGTCTTCGAAGTCCAGAGGCACCCGGCGCCAAGTGACGGTTTCCAAAGGCCTTAAGCCTTTGGTGGGGAGAGGTCCGGAGAGGGGCAAAGCCCTTCTCCGGCCCACCCTCACCGACACTGCGCCCGACGCCGGCTATCCGCCACCCGCTGCGCCAGCGCGCCCGAGATCTGCGTGTATTCCGACCGCAACTGATCCAGCGTGTCGCAGGCTTCGCGCCGCGCGTTGAATCCCTGGAACGAATTCGCGAGCCCCAACAAGGCCTCCGGCGCGCGCGACGATCGCCGGTTCACGTTGTAGGCGTCGTTGAAGGCGAGCGCCGCGTTCTGGAACTGCCGCCGTCCGAGCAGCGCTTCGCCCAGCAGCAGATTGGCGTCCTGCACGCGCGGGCCGGGGCGGCCCTGCAGCACCTCGCGCGCCGCGGCCTCAGCTACCGGATAATCCTGCCGGCCGAGCGCCGCCTGGCCGTCGGCGATGGCGCGTTCAGCGGTTCGCGGGCCGGCCTGCTGGGGCGGGGGTGGTGCCGCGGGCGCCTGGGGTTGCGGGGCCGGGGCCTGTGCGGCCGCCGGCCCCTGCGGAGGGCGGGTGGGGGCCGTCCGGCCACCCCCTTCAACCTGCTGGAGACGGAAATCCATGTCGCCGCGCAGCTTCTCGACATCCTCGGCAAGGCGCCGGTTGGCGTTCTCGGCGACGTCGAGCTGGCCGCGCATGCGGCGCACCTGCTCCTCAAGCTCGCCGACGCGGGCCAGCAGCTGCTGCGCCAGTTCCTGCGGCATCGCCGACCCGCCGCGCGATGGCGCCGGAATGGGTGCGGGCGCTCCGCCGCCGCCGCCGCCGCCGCGACGGATCGCATCGAGGTCGCGGCGCAACTCCAGGATCTGGTTCTGCAGCGCGATGCCTTCCCGGCTGTCCATCTGCGCGGCGGCCGGCCAAGGGGCCAACACAGGCGCGAGCAGTGGCAGGGCCAGCAGGGCGGCGCGAAGGGACAGGCGATGGGCCATGGCGCGGTGGTGGGCCCGGCTGGCTGCCGGGCCCCTCCCCTTTATTGGACGACCGTGACGGCGCGGCGGTTCTGCGCCCAGGCGGACTCATCCGAACCCAGCGCCGACGGACGATCCTTGCCGTAGGAAATCGTGGTGATGCGCGCTCCGTTCACACCCGAGGCGACCAGCACGTCCCGCGCCGAATTGGCGCGGCGCTGGCCGAGCGCGAGGTTGTATTCGCGCGTGCCGCGCTCGTCGGTGTGGCCTTCGACCTGCACGCGAACGTCAGGGTAGCGGCCCATCCATTCGGACTGGCGCTGCAGCACCGGGCGCTGGTCCGCGCGCACCTGGCTGCTGTCGAAGTCGAAGAAGACGCGGTCGCCGACATTGGCGACGAGGTCTTCCTGGCTCCCCGGACGGACGGTATTCGCCCCGGCACCGCCGGCATTGGCGTTCTGGTCGGTGTTCGAGCACGCGGCAAGCAGGGCAACGGCGGCAACGGCGCCGAGAAGGCGGGTCGTCATCTTGCGGGATCTCCCGATCGGGGGGGTGGGGCAGGGGTGGGGTAGGCGTTCGTCACCCGCGCGGTCAAGCGCAGGTGACGGGAAATTCAGGACAGCAGCGGCGACCAGGCGGGGTCGGAGGCGTCGGTGGGCGTCGGCACCGGGCGTTCGTTGAAGCCGGCGATGTCGATCGACACGATCCGCGAGGAATAGCCGCCGCCGCGGGAATCCGTCGCACGGCTTTCGCGGAAGAACATCAGAACGCGGCCATTGGGGGCGAAGGTCGGGCCTTCCATCGCCCAGCCTTCCGACAGGATGCGCTCGCCCGAACCATCCGGGCGCATCACGCCGATGGCGAAGCCGCCACGCCCCATGCGGGTGAAGGCAATCAGGTCGCCGCGCGGCGACCAGACCGGCGTGGCGTAGCGGCCATTGCCGAAGGAGATGCGCCGGACATTCCCGCCGCCGGCATCCATCACATAAAGTTGTTGATCGCCGCCGCGGTCGGAATTGAACACTATCTGCGTGCCGTCCGGCGAGAAACAGGGCGAGACGTCGAGACCGCCACCACTGGTCAACTGCCGTTCGCGCCGGCTGCCGAGGTCGACGACGAAGATGTTTGCATCGCCGCCACGCGTCGAGGACAGCACCACCGACCGCCCATCGGGCGAAAAGCGCGGCGACAGCGTCATGCCCTGGAAATTGCCCAGCGCCTGCTGGCTGCCCGAATTGATGTCGAACAGCACCACCTGCGGCTGGCCGCGGTCGCGATACGACATGAAGGCGATGCGCTCGGCCGAGGGATGGAAGCGCGGGGTCAGCGCGGCGAAGCGGCCATCCGTCAGCATCCGGTGGTTCTCGCCATCCTGGTCCATGATGGCGAGGCGACGGATGCGGCGGTCGCGCGGGCCGGTCTCGGCGACATAGACGACGCGGGTATCGAAGTACCCCTTCTCGCCCAGCAGGCGCTCATAGATCACGTCGCTGATCAGATGCGCGATGCGCCGCCACTGCGCCGCGGGGGCGGTGAAGGCGGTGCCCTGCAACTGTGTCTCGGGCAGCACGTCCCATAGGCGGAATTCGACGCGCAGATTGCCGCCCTGCTCGACCACGCGGCCGGTGACCAGCGCCTGGGCGCCGATCACCCGCCAATCCTGGAAGCGCGGCGTCTGCGCGGCGGCTTCAGGCGTCTGGATGAAGGCCTGGCGATCGACCGGGCGGAACAGTCCGGAATTGCGCAGATTCGCCTGGATGACGCGGGCGATGTCGCGGCCGCGGCTGTCGCCGGCAAGGTCGGGGATCGCCACCGGAATCGGATCCGTCCGCGCCCGGGTGATGTCGATGACCGCACCCTGCGCATAGGCCGAGGACAGCGGTGTCGCGACGATGCCGGGGGCGACGAGGCCGGCACCGGCGCCGATCAGCACCTGACGGCGCGTGGCCGCGAAGGGGGAGACTGGGTTCATCGCACGAGGCCCCTGGGATTGAAGCGGAAGATCGATGCCATCACCGTTCCGTACTTGTTCGGTGGGACGCGCAGCGGGTTGCACTGTGGCGACATAAGGGCGCGCCGCGCGGATTCGTAGACGGAACGCGCGCGCGGGTCGGATGGGGCCGACCCGTTCGGCACCACGTTGCGAACGATGCCCTGGCTGTCGAGTTGCACGCGCAATTCGACGACGATGGTGTCGAGCCCGAGCATGCCGCGATCGACATTCCAGCATTCGGCGATCTGGTCGGCGATGCCGCGGATCTCACCCTGGGTCAGCGCCGCCGTGCCTGTCGGGCTACCGCCGCCCTGCTGCGGCGACCCGCTGGGGTTGGGCCGCGCGGTGGGCGGGCGGTCCTGCTGCTGGGTGGTGCGCAGGCGTTCCAGCGTGTTCAGCACCGATTGGCTGCGGTCCTGCGGGCGGGGGACCGGCGGCGTGGTGCCGGTGCCGGCCTGCTGGGCGGGTTCGGGCGGCGGCGGCACCGGGGTGGGCGGCAACGGCAGCGGGTTCGGCCGCGGCGGCGTCTGCGCCTGCTGCGGTTGCGGCGGGGATGGGGTGGGCGGCGTCGGCTGCTGCACCCGCGGCGTCGGGATCGGGTCAGGCGAAGGCGCCGGCGGCGGCGTCGGCGCGGTCGGCTGCGCCTGCTGCGGCGAAGGCGGCGTCGGCGCGGAAGCCGGCGCGGGCGGCGGCGGGGGTGGCGGCGGCGGGGGCTGCGGCGGCTGGTTGCGCGGCGGCTCGGGCGCGGGGGGCTCGGGCGTCGGCGGCTCGGGGGTGGCCTCGGGCGAGGGCGGCGCCGGGATCGGCCGCGGCACATCGGCCTGGGCGAGCTGCGGCGGGCCCGGCGAGACCAGCTCGACCGCGATGCCCTGCTCCTCGGGCTCGGGGATCGGACGGGCGAGCACGAACAGCGCGCCGACCACCAGGATCAGCGCGTGCAGGCCCGCCGAGACCATGCCCCAGCGGTTCAGATCCATCCGTGCGGTCCAGGAGGGCAAACCCACCCCTCCGCTCCCTTCGATCAGTTGCGCGACTGCGCGCCGGGCCGCCCGGCGGGACGTGCCGGGGCGGCCGGCGCCGGCGCACCGGCCGGGCGGGCGGCACCGCCAGGCTGTTCGGCCAGCAGGGCAACGCGCGTGAAGCCGGCGGCGGCGATGGTGCCCATCACCTCCATGACCTTGCCGTAGGCGATGGCGCGGTCACCGCGCACGAAGATGCGCCGTTCCGGCGCGCCCTGCGGCTGGTTCTGCATGATCGCGCGCAGCTGCGGCACCAGGTTGTCCATCGGCACCTCCGTCTCCTGCAGGAAGACGCGGCCCTGCGGATCGACCGAGATGGTCAGCGGTTCGGTTTCCTGGTTGAGCGGGGTCGCCGCCGTGCGCGGCAGGTCCACGGGCACGCCGACCGTCATCAGCGGTGCGGCGACCATGAAGATGATCAGCAGCACGAGCATAACGTCCACCATCGGGGTGACGTTGATCTCGGCCATCGGGCGATAGCGGCCGCGCCCGTTGGTGCGCGCGCCGATCAGCGGGGAGGCCATCGCCCTACTCCGCCGCCGTCGCGGCCGGGGCGGCCTTGTCGTTCGCCGCCGTTTCCGTCTGGCGCGACAGGATCGCGGCGAATTCGGTGGCGAAGGATTCCATCCGGCCGGCGAAGCGCGCGAGGTCGGTGCTGATCTTGTTGTAGGCGAGCACGGCCGGGATGGCGGCAACCAGGCCGATCGCCGTGGCGAACAGCGCTTCCGCGATGCCCGGGGCGACGACCGCGAGATTGGTGTTCTGCATGCCCGCGATGGCGGCGAAGGAGTTCATGATGCCCCACACCGTGCCGAACAGCCCGATGAAGGGGGCGACGGAACCGACCGAGGCGAGGAACACCATCCAGCGCTCCAGCCGTTCCATCTCCCGCCCGATGGTGACGCCCATCGCGCGTTCGACGCGTTCCTTGGCACCGCCCATCAGCGCGCCATTGCCGGCGGACCGGCGCCATTCGCGCATCGCGGCACCGAACACGGCGGCGATCGGATGGGACGGCTCCTCGCCTTCCTTGGCATAGAGGTCATCGAGGCTGCCGCCTGACCAGAAGCGGTCCTCGAAGGCGTCGGCGGCCTTGTTGGCGCGGCGCAGCCCGGTCACCTTGTCGAAGACGATGGCCCAGACCCAGATGCTGGCGATCAGCAGGCCGATCATCACGGACTTCACGATCCAGTCGGCCTGGAGGAACAATCCCCACAGCGACAGATCATGCGCGGCCTGTCCCAGTGCCTCAGTGGCTACACCGTTCACGCCAGATCTCCTTTCCCGCCCCGTGCGGGACGTCTGCGGCTTCGCCGCCTGCAACGTTTGTCGTCCGTGGCCCGCCGATCCGCTGCCTTCGCCGGACATCCAGCGAATTTCGCGGCCAGGACACCGACCGGAACCCTCAGCCCACCACCTGCGGCACAATCAGCCCCGCACGCATCACGGCGTAACCAAGTCCCGCAGCACACTTCGCCACGGCTCGGGCAAGGGTACGGGCTTCAAGGACCCCTGCCCCACGCAGACCAGACCGACCTTCAGCCCCGCCAGCCGTTCCCCCGATACGCCCGCCCCCTCCGCTGCCGCCGCGCGGACGGTCTGGCTGAGGATGACCTGGGCGCCAGTGACCCGCAGGATCGCAGTCTCGACAACCACGGGGTCGTCGAGGCGGGCGGGGCGCCAATACTCCACTTCGATGCGCCGCACCACCAGCAACGCATTGTGACGTTCCATCATAAATTGGTGCGGCAAGCCTATGGCACGCAAGGATTCAGTTCGCGCCCGTTCCGCCCAATGCAGATAACGGGCGTGATAGGCCATTCCCCCGGCATCGGTATCCTCGAAATACACCCTGAGGTTGTATTTATGGATTTTATCTGACGTTTCTGGTTCGGTTGTGCTCACGCATCCGTGTCCCGCAGCAGGTCCATCTGCGCGATGGTCGACGCCGGCGGCGCGAGTCCGAGGTGCCGCCAGCCGAGTTCGCCGAGCATCCGCCCACGCGGCGTGCGCAGCACCAGGCCTTCCTGGATGAGGAAGGGCTCGACCACTTCTTCCAGCGTGTCGCGCCCTTCGGCCAGAGCAGCGGCGAGCGTCTCGATCCCGACCGGCCCGCCGCCATGGTGTTCGGCGATGCGGCGCAGGTAGCGGCGGTCCATCGCATCGAGCCCGAGCGCATCGACTTCGAGGCGCAGCAGGGCGCCATCGACCATCGGGCGGTCGGCAGTGCGGCCTTCCACCATGGCGAAGTCGCGCACCCGGCGCAGTAGGCGGCCGGCGATGCGCGGCGTGCCGCGGGATCGCCTCGCGATTTCCATCGCGCCATCGTCGGACAGCGCGAAGCCCAGCTTGCGCGCGCCGCGGGTGACGATGCCATGCAGTTCGTCCGCCGTGTAGAAGATCAGCCGCAGCGGAATGCCGAAGCGATCACGCAAAGGCGTGGCCAGCAGCCCCGCCCGCGTCGTCGCGCCGATCAGCGTGAAGGGCGGGATGTCGATGCGCACGGTGCGCGCGGCCGGACCTTCGCCGATGATGAGGTCGAGGCAGAAATCCTCCATTGCCGGATAGAGCGTTTCCTCGATGGCGGGCTGCAGGCGATGGATCTCGTCGACGAACAGCACGTCGCGCGGCTGCAGGTTGGTCAGGATCGCCGCGAGGTCGCCCGACCGCTGCAGCACGGGTCCCGACGTCGCGCGGAAGCCGACGCCGAGTTCGCGGGCGACGATCTGCGCGAGCGTGGTTTTCCCGAGGCCGGGCGGGCCATGGAACAGGACGTGGTCCATCGGTTCGGCGCGCGCCTTGGCCGCCGCGATGAAGACCGTCAGGTTCTCGCGCAGTGACTGCTGGCCGGTGAAGTCGGCGATGGTCTGCGGGCGCAGCGCGTGCTCGCCATAGTCGTCATCCTGGCGCTCGGGATCGGTGATGCGATCGCTCACCGCGCCATCTCCTTCAGGCCGTCACGGATCAGCGCATCCAGCGTCGCACCATCACCCAATCGCTTCGCCACGCGCGCGATCGCCGCCGCGGCCAGCGGCTGCTTCCAGCCGAGATTGACGAGCGCCGAGACGGCATCCGCCTCTGCCCCCTGTTCCGGCGTGAGTGTCGGCAAGGCGCCTTCGCCATCGGCCTCCGGCGTCGCGCGGCCGACCGCCCATTTCTGCATCGCGGGTTCATCGACGACACGGTTGGCGGTCGCGGCACCCAGGCCCTTCACCTCCGACAGGCGCTTGCGTTCCTTGCCGGCGATGGCACGCGCCAGGCCGTCCGGCGTCAACGACGACAGGATGATCAGCGCCTTCTGCGGGCCGACGGTCTTGACCTCGATCAGCGCGCGGAAGGCCTCGCGTTCGGCGGCATCGGCGAAGCCATACAGCGTGATGGCATCCTGGCTGACGCGGGTTTCGACCAGCATCCGCTGCACAACGTCCTTGCCCGCCAGCGCATCGAGCGTCTTACGCGAGCAGGAGAGCAGGTAGCCGACGCCATTGACGTCGAAGATGCAGCCGCCGTCGTGGGTGGAATCCAGCCGGCCCCTTAGTTGTCCGATCATGCCGGCTGATATCCTCGCGCGAGCGCGTTCTTCGACTGCCGGTGATGCGCGTGGCAGATCGCCACGGCCAATGCATCGGCCGCATCCGCTCGCTTGAACGTCACGCCCGGGAGTAGGTGCTTCACCATCGCCTGCACCTGTTCCTTCGCGGCATGGCCGTTGCCGACCACGGCACGCTTGACCTCCATCGCGCCGTATTGAGCGACCGACAGCCCCGCCAGCGCCGGCGCCAGCACCACCACGCCACGTGCCTGGCCGAGCTTGAGCGCGGAATCCGGATTGCGGGCGACATAGGTGTTCTCGACCGCGGCTTCCTCCGGCGCGTAGAGGTCGATCATGGCGGCCAGGCCGCGATGCAGCGCAAGCAGGCGGTCGGGCAGATCCTCCGCAGGGGTGGTGGAGATCACGCCCTCGGCCAGGAAGCGCAGGCGGAAGCCGTCATGTTCGATCAGCCCCCAGCCGGTGTGCTGGAGGCCGGGGTCGAGACCCAGGATGCGAATCGGCCGGCGAGACATGGCTGATACGTCTATCAGAATCGTGGTAAGCCCGCGCGGAAGCGGGGCTGACCAGCGCCGGATCGGTGGGCGGTGCGCCTGCCCGCCGTCAGGCCATGCGACGCCTCCGCGGGAGACGGCTGACAAGCGCTGGATCCGCAGCATCCAGGATTGGCGGTGCACAAGCGTGCGCGGCGTAGCGCCCGCCCGGCGTGCGGTCAGAACCCGGCCGTAGCGCAACCAGACCCGGATTGTTGAAAAACTGCCGGTTACCGTCGTCAAAGTATGATTCGGCAAATGTCCCATCGGCGACGAGAATGCCGTGTGATTGGAGTTCAAGGTGCCAGTAGGTGACGCTGGGCCGCCAGGTTTCCTGCACGATCTCAATGCCATCGACCAGCAATCGCGCTGGCACCAAGCGACCATCGAGCAAGAACGCATGTTCGGGCGAGACGCGCATATCGCGGACAGGAACGCCTGGCCCGAGCGCGCCGGCACGCAGCAGGACCGGAACGACCGCGCGACGATCGCGGGCGGTCGCGCAGTCCATGTGTCGATGGCCGACCCACAGCAACGGCTGCACGCGTTGGCTGGCGAGCGGGGTGATGACAAGGTCTCCTGCACGTAGTGTCTCGACGGGCACTTCGCCGCTCGGCGTCAGGATTTGCGTGCCCTCTGCGAAGCAGACGGGGATGTCTTCCGCCGTAAACCCGTTCAGGGTTGTCCCTATGGGTATTACATCGTTCGAGAACATATAATACTGGCCGCCGGCCTCGGCGATAAATCCCGAGAACGGCGTTGCGTGTCCGATGTATGTATAAGTTCCACCATAGATTGAATTGGCAACAGGATCGGGGAAATTGATATCAAATGTCTCGCCGATCTGGATGATACTGTCGTCGATTGCCTCAACTGCGCTGGCGGAACTGTTCGGAATTAAGCTGTCAACTTTGCCAGTCTGACTGTTTCCGTTCTCATCCAGCTCGTATAGGAATGATGTTTGAAAGACGGCCACGAACCACTCTCCTCGCATTTTAGTGAAAGGTGTCGCTCGTCAGGCGGGCCCACGTTCCTGCGCCGCTACCCACCATACTATTACAAGCGCGTAGGGCGAATTCACTCGGCGTTCATTCCCAATAAAGTGATTGAAACTCGCCCGGTTTCGCGCATGGACGTCGTCGTCGCCCGGCGCGATGGCTTGGCCAAGCCAGCGCGCATATCGGACGGGCGGCGTGCGGGTTCAGCCGATCCGGAGTCGCCGCGTCGGGGCACGAATTCGAGATCGCACGCCAATGGGCGCCTTCAGAGGATGCCTGCCTCAGGCCGATCGACGACGACGGATCCTGACTCGCATCCCGCTCAGTCTTGCCGAACGCGCAGCGGGCACGCACAGGATCGGTCGCAGGTCGCCTGCAACGACCGCGACTTACAGGTTATCTGATCATCGGCTAGGCGAGCCGCGTCATGCGGCGGACAACCGCTCCGCCGCCGCTGCATCCACCTCGAAATTCGCATAGACGGTCTGGACGTCGTCATGTTCGTCGAGCACGTCCACCAGCTTCAGGATCTCGCGCGCGCGGTCCTCGTCGAGGTCCACTGTCGTCGACGGCCACCATTCCAGCTTGGCAGCCTCCGCCTGGCCGAACTTTGCTTCCAGCGCGTCGCGCACGGCGGCGAAATCCTCGACCGAGCAGGACACCTCGTGCCCATCCTCATCGGATTCCACATCTTCGGCACCGGCCTCGATCGCCGCGTCCAGCATGGCGTCAGCCGAGGCGGCGTCGGCCTTGTAGCGCAGCACACCCTTGCGATCGAACTGGAAGGCGACCGAGTTGGATTCACCCAGCGCGCCGCCGGCCTTGTTGAAGATCGACCGCAAATCCCCACCGGTGCGGTTGCGGTTGTCGGTCAGTGCCTCGACGATGATGGCGATGCCGTAGGGGCCGTAGCCCTCGTAGCGGACTTCCTGCCAGTCCTCGCCCTGCCCCGCCGTGCTGGCGCGCTTGATGGCGCGGTCGATGGTGTCGCGCGTCATATTGGCGACCAGCGCCGCCTTCACCGCGGCGCGCAGGCGCGGGTTCATCGCCGGGTCGGGCATCCCCTGCTTGGCCGAGACGCTGATCTCGCGGATCAGCTTGCCGAAGGCCTGGGCGCGCTTGGCCCCCTGGGTGGCCTTGCGGTGCATGACGTTCTTGGCGTGCGAATGGCCGGCCATGGGCGGCTCTCTCTCGAAGTGCGGTGTCGTGGGATCGCCGGGCTTTTACCGGCCCGGGTGGTTCCGGGGCAAGCATGGGCTGGAAAACCGGCCCGGGACCGGGTCAAACTTGCGCCCCATGGACATCCAGACCCCCACCGACCCCTTCGCCGTCACCTCCGAGGCCCAACTACGCACCCTGTATGGGGAAGCCCTGGAAGGCGCGGTCAAGAAGGTGACCCACCGGATCGAGGCGACCGCGCGCGCCTGGATCGCCGCCTCGCCCTTCTGCATCTTGTCCACATCCGGCAGCCGCGGCATCCATGCGACGCCGCGCGGCGATGCGCCGGGCTTCGTCGCGGTCGAACCCGACGGCACGCTGCTGATCCCGGACCGGCGCGGCAACAACCGGCTGGACGGGCTGCGCGACATCCTCGAGGACAACCGCGTCTCTGTGATCTTCTTCGTTCCGGGCGCGTCGGAAGTGCTGCGCGTGCACGGCACGGCGCGCATCACCGCCGACCCGGCGCTGACGGCCCGCTTCGTCGAGCGCGGCAAGACGCCGGCCACCGTGCTGGCGGTGACGGTGCAGGAACTGTTCATGCAATGCGCCAAGTCGATCATGCGGTCGCGGCTGTGGGACGGACGCGCGCGGCCGGACGGGCTGCCGACGATGGGGCAGCTGATCGCATCCCATCGCGGCGATGGCGCGCTGGATGCGGTTGCCTATGACCGGGAAGCGCCGGAGCGCCTGGTGCAGACGATGTATTGAGCGCGGCCAGAGCCGTGGCCCGGCGCGCTGCGGCCTTGCGCCGCGATCCTTCCGCGCTCGCCCGACGCGTAGCGCCTGCGCATCGGAAAGCGTAGCGCCGTGAGCCTGCGCGACATCCGCAGCTTCGACTACGCGGTCATCCTGTGCAGGCGGATGGATGAGACGCGCGCCTTCTATCGCGACGTCATGCAGTTCCCGATCGAGACGGATCGAGAGAATTGGGTCAGCTTTCGCGTCGGCGCTACGCTGTTGGCGCTGCGCCGACGTGGCGTGTGGTCGGTCGGCGATGATGGGCCATCGCTGCCCGGGTCGGCTGCAGTGCAACTCGCCTTCCGAGTGGCGCCGCCTGCCGTGGATGCCTGCCATGCCGAATTGGTGGCTGCCGGGGTGCCGATATTGCGACCGCCGACGGACCTACCAAGTTGGCGTCACCGGACGCTGTTTTTCCGTGATCCCGAGGACAACATCATCGAGATCTACGCGGAATACTGATGCTTGCCCGGCGCCAGAATCCCGCGGTCCAGGGACCCGCAGGTCCCTGGCGGGGTGGCTCGGAGGGGCGGCGCCCCTCCAACCTTCAATTCAACCGTATGCCCCGCAACACCTCGCCCTTCTGCTCGATATCCGTCTGCAGCCGCCGGGTGAAATCCGCCCGGTTCAGGAAGAAGTTCGCCGGCTGAGACCCGGTGCGCGCCGCGGTGCGGTAGACCTCGCTCTGCGCCGCGGTCGCGCACGCGGCCTCGATGCGGGCGATGCGGTCGTCGGGCGTGCCCGCCGGGGCGAACAGCCCGCCGAAGGATGCCGGCGCGACCTCGAAGCCCTGCTCGATCGCGGTCGGCGCGTCGGGCCAGTCGGGATGGCGCTGGGCGTCGAACACCGCGAGCACGCGGATGTCGTTCCGCCCGGCCGCGGAGCCCAGCACGATCGAGCCGACATCGATGCGGCCTTGCAGCACCTCGGTCATCACCGCGGAATCGGCGCGGTAGGGGACGTGCTCGATATCCGCCCGCGCCGCGCCCAGCCACTGCACCATCGCCAGATGCGGGATGGAGGTGACGCCGAGCGTGCCATAGGTCATCCGCCCCGGATTGGCCTGCGCCGCCGTCTGCAGGTCGCGCAGGGTGCGGATCGGGCTGTCGGGCTTGACCACCAACGCCATGGAATTGCTGAACACCTGACAGATCGGGCGGAAGCTGTTGGCGGCCAGCCCGCCCTGCGGCTGCGTCACCGGCAGCACGGAGGCGACCAGGGCGGGGACGAACAGCAGCGTGTAGCCATCCGCCGGCGCGCGTGCGACCGAGACGGAGCCGACCAGCGCCGCAGCACCTTCGCGATTGATCGCCACCACAGGCTGGCCGAGCAGCGGCTGCATCTGTGCCGAGAGCACGCGCACCAGCAGGTCGATGGCATTGCCCGGCGGATAGGGCAGAACGATCTGCACGGGGCGGTTGGGGAAAGCCTCCTGCGCGCGCGCGACGGCAGGCAGCGCCAGGGCAGCCGCGCTCGCGGCGAGAAGGCGTCTCGTGATCATTTGTTGTTTCCTCCCAGGGCGCGCTGGCGCGGTTCAGCCGGCAGGCACCAGTTTCGATGGGTCGGACCCGACACGCCCGCCCGCATCGTCGGTCGCACGCGACAGGGTGAAGTCGTAGCGCACGCTCGGAACATCGGGCGCAGGGGCACCGGGCAGGCCAGTCTCGGGTGTGACCACCAGCGACCGCGCGACGCCGAAGACGGTATCGCTGTCGATATACTGGTCGTCGCCGAGATACAGCGCGGTGACCAGTTCCCTAAAGCCGGGCGCGGCGACAAGGATATGGATATGCGCCGGGCGGCAGCCATGCCGCGCCTGCTGGCGCACCAGCGCGCCGACCGGCCCGTCCATCGGGATGGAATACCCGATCGGCCGCAGGGTGCGGACGTGGTAGCGACCCTGCGCGTCGCAATGCAGTCGCGCACGCATGTCCATCACCGATGGGTCATTGGCCTGCAGGTCGTATTGCCCGTCCGCGTCAGTCTGCCAGATGTCGATCGTCGCACCCGGGACGGCGTGCCCCTCGACGTCGGTGACCTGGCCGAACACCGCCAGTTCCGGCCCCTTGGCGATACGCGCGATGGACCCCCCGAGCTCGATCTCCGGCGCGCCTTCGCGGAAGAACGGGCCGAGCAGGCTGGTCTCGGTGCCCGCCGCCTCGCGCCCCTTGGCGTCGTGCATGACGTTGACCAGCCGCGACAGGCCGATCGTGTCCGACAGCAGGATGAATTCCTGGCGATAGGGCGTGCAGGCCTGGCCGACCGCGGTCAGGAAGGCGATGCCCTTCAGCCATTCGTCGGGAGTCAGGTCCACCTCCCGCGCGAAGGCATGCAGGTGGCGCACGGCGGCTTCCATGATCTGCCGCAAACGCGGATCGGGGGTATCGGCCATCTGCGCGATGACGGCATCCGTGATGCCTTCGACATCGAGGTCCTGCATGGTTTCCTCCTGGGATCGGGCGGCAGCCTGAGGAGCATCGCCGCGCCGGTCAATCGCTATCGCACGGCCCCTTGCCGGCCTCGCCCCGCCGCCACAGATTGCCGGTCCGCGCCGCCAGGTGCGAGGGAGGAACCATCATGGCCGACACCGCCAAGCTGCTGCCCACCACCGTCGTCGGCAGCTACCCGCAGCCGGCCTGGCTGGTCGATCGGGACGTGCTGACGAAGAACAACGTCGTCCCGCGCGTGCGGCTCAAGGAAATCTGGCGCGTGGCCGAGGATGCGCTGGAACTGGCCCAGGATGACGCGACGCTGATCGCCATCCGCGACATGGAACGCGCGGGCATCGACATCATCACCGATGGCGAGATGCGGCGCGAAAGCTACTCCAACCGCTTCGCCCTCGCGCTGGATGGCGTCGATATCGACAATCCCGCCGTGGTGACCGGCCGCGCCGGCAAGCCGACGACAGTACCGCGCGTCACCGGCGCGCTGCGCCGCCGCCACCCGGTCGAGGTGCGCGACATCGCCTTCCTGCGCGCCAATACCGACCGCCAGGTGAAGATCACCCTGCCTGGCCCCTTCACCCTGTCGATGCAGGCGCATGACGAGCACTACGGCGACGACGAGGCCCTCGCCATGGCCTATGCCGAGGTGGTCGCCGAGGAAGCGCGCGACCTGGTCGCCGCCGGGGCGGATGTGATCCAGCTCGACGAGCCCTGGCTGCAGGCGCGCCCGGAACAGGCGATGCGCTATGGCGTGAAGGCGATCAACCGGGCGCTGGAAGGTGTCATGGGGACGACCATCGTGCATCTGTGCTTCGGCTATGCGGCGCTCGTGAAGGAAAAGCCGTCGGGCTATTCCTTCCTGCCGCAGTTGGCCGACAGCACGGCGGCGCAGATCTCGATCGAGGCGGCGCAGCCGAAGCTCGATCTCGGCATCCTGTCGGACCTGTCGAACAAGACCATCATGCTCGGCGTGCTCGATCTCGGCACCGATGAGGTCGAGACGCCGGCGATCGTCGCAGACCGGCTGCGCGCGGGGCTGCGGCACGTGCCGGCGGAACGGCTGGTGGCGGCACCCGATTGCGGGATGAAATACCTGCCGCGCGCGCGCGCCTTCGCGAAGCTGAAGGCGCTGGCGGATGGGGCCGCGATCGTGCGGCGGGAACTGACGGCGTAGGGCATGTGAGATTGGAGGGGCCTTGCCCCTCCAAGCCTCCCCACCAGGGGCCAACGGGCCCCTGGACCGCGGGATTCCTGGCGCTGGTGGGTGATGGCGCGCGATCCTCGGGATTGTCTCCGCCAGTATCGCGCAGACCATAGGCGAGCAGCACCAGATCCGAGGTTTCCAAAGGCCTTAGAGCGTGCTGTGTTTATGTGGAAGCATATCCTGAGTTGATGAGGTAGTTGGCGCATTCGGTTGGGCTGACGAGGTCGAGGAGTGCGCCGGCCTTGCGCCAAGTGGTCTCGACGGTCCGCTG
>NZ_JBDOQQ010000027.1:0-52971 GCF_039839775.1 Roseomonas sp. CAU 1739 | reverse complement strand
GGCGGCGGTGGTGGCGGCGCACGGGCCGCCGGCGGCGGTGGCGGTGGCGGTGGCGCGCGCGCCGGTGGCGGCGGCGGGCGCGGCGGTGGCGGCGGCGGACGCGGCGGGCGGCGGTGAGGAGCAACGCGATGACCAGGACAGCCCTGATCGGCGGCCTCGCCGCCCTGTTTGCGACCTCGGCCGCGCTGGCCCAGGCGCCGGCCCCGGCGATGTCGGCCGAGGCACCGGCCGCCGAGGCACCGCCAGCGGCGCCGCGCCCGATCCCGCCGGCCGCCTTTCGCTCGCCGGAGGAAGGCTTCGCCGCCCTTGTCGCGGCGCTGCGCGCGCCGGGTGACCGGCAGGCCCTGCGCGTTCTCGGCACGGCCGGGACGCGTCTGATCCGCTCCGGTGACCCGGTCGCGGACCGTGCGGCGCGGGAACGCTTTCTCACGGCCTATGGTCAAAAGGCGGAGATCCTGCGCCCGTCCCCCGACCGCGCGGTGCTGCAGGTCGGCGAGGATGGCTGGCCGCTGCCGCTGCCGCTGCTGCAGCGCGGGGGCGTATGGCGCTTCGACACCGCCGCCGCGACGCAGGAAATGGTCGACCGCCGCATCGGGCGGAACGAACTCGACACCATCGATGCGTTGCGCGAACTGGTGGATGCGCAGGACGAGTATGCGCGCACCGCCGGGCGGTCCGGCGCGCTGCGGGCCTATGCGCGGCGCTTCTTCTCGACCCCCGGGCAGCGCGACGGGCTGTACTGGCAGTCCGGGCCGGGCGAGCCGGACAGCCCGCTCGGGCCGCTGGCCGCGGCGGCGAGTGCCGGGGGCTATGCCCGCGGCCGCGGCGACACGCCGCAACCCTTCCATGGGTACCTGTTCCGCATGCTGGAGGCACAGGGGCCGGCCGCACCAGGCGGCGCGATGGACTATGTGGTGAACGGACGGATGATCGGCGGCTTCGCGACGATCGCCTGGCCGGCCAGCTACGGCGTGTCGGGCATCAAGACCTTCCTGGTCAGCCACAGCGGGGTCGTGTGGGAACGCGACCTTGGGCCGGACACGGCGCGGGCGGCGGCGCGGATCACCACCTTCAACCCCGAGGAGGGGTGGACGCGGGTGGCAGACTGAAGGCGCCGGATGCGGGTTGGAGATCGGCGGGGCACTGCCCCGCCAGACCAGCCCGTCCGGGTCCAATGGGCCCCTGGACCATGGGGGTTTGGCGCCGGGGCAGCAGTTCGGCGCCGCGGCCAATGCGGCCCGCAGGCCAAGCAACCGGCGGTTTGCAGGTCGTGCCCAAGGGAGCCGCCGGCACGGCATCGTGGCCGCAACCGGCCGCGATGGTACTGGCCCTCGGGCGCGGTCCGGGCACGGGAACGCGCCCCGGCGCTGCCGCAATCTTCCGCGCCCGGCGCCGGAATCCCGCATTCCAAGGGGCCGTAGCCCTTTGGTGGGGGTGGTCCGGAGGGGGCGACGCCCACTCCGGTCCCGCCGCATCACCCGGCAGCGACCGGGCCGCCAACAGCGCCGGATGGACACGGCCGAATGTTCGCGTTGATGTCGTTTCGCTCAACGGGCCTGCTGCACCATTCGAAGCCCGGAAGCGCGATAGGCTTCTCTGGTTCTGGAGTCACGGCGCGAACAGGCACAGCACGTTGCCTTCCGGGTCCGCCGCATGCAGGGCGAATTCCCCCGAGGGCAGCGGCCCGGGCGGGTCCAGCACGGCGACCTTCGCCATCAGCAGCCGGCGGTGCCAGCGTTCGACCTCGTCGCGCGATTCGAGGTGGAAGGCCAGCATCACCCCCGGCTGTCCTTCCCGCGGGAACAGCGCGTCGCCGCGCGCGCGCAGCGCCAGGCTGACATGGCCGAGGTCGAAGCGCAGCCAGCCCGACCCGGTCTCGGCCGGCGGCCCCTCCAGGATGCGCTCATAGAAGGCGCGCTGGCGATTGATGTCGCGGCAGGGGATCACCACGGCATCGAGATGCGGGGGCTTGTTCACGCGGCTCCGGTCCAGCGGTCGGCGGCGGCGTCATCCTCGGCCTTGGCTTCGACCCAACGGTGGCTGCCCGAGGCGAATTCCTCGCGCTTCCAGAACGGTGCACGCGTCTTCAGCCAGTCGATCAGGAAGGCACAGGCTTCCAGCGCCGCGGCGCGATGCGCCGATGCGGTCAGCACCAGCACGATGGGTTCGCCGGGCAGGATGCGGCCGGTGCGGTGTATGACCGTGCAGCCGGTCAGTGGCCAGCGCGCCTCCGCCTGCTCGGCGATGCGCGCGATCGCGCGTTCCGTCATGCCGGGATAATGCTCGAGCACCAGGGCGGTTAGCCCGTCATCGCCTCGGCAGACGCCAAGGAAGGAGGCGACCCCGCCGACATCCTGCCGCCCGGCGGTCAGCGACGCGGTCTCGGCGGCCAGGTCGAAGGCCGCGTCCTGCACCAGGATGCGCGCCATCTCAGCCGCCGGTGACGGGTGGGAAGAAGGCGACCTCGTCATTCGCCGCGACCGGGTCGTCGGGGGTGGCGAAATCCTGGTTGACCGCGGCGCGCACCTGGCGCGGATCGGCGAAGGCTGTCGCGTGGCCGGCCGACCGGGCGGAGAGCCAGCGGACCAGCGCGGCGACATCGCGCACCTCGGGGGGTGGGGCGACTTCCTCCTCGGAGAGTCCGACCTTCTGGCGCAGCCAGGCGAAGTAAAGGACGCGCATGGGATCAGCGCGGCGTCGGGATGGTGGTCACGCGGCCGCCGGGCTGGATGACGGTGGTCGTGCCGCCGTCGCGGACAACGACACCGCCGCCGGCGCTGTTCGGCTGGTTGAAGGTCTGCACGCGGTCGGTGCCGCCGGTGGTGGTGCCGGCGGGCTGTCCGGGCACGATCACCGGTACGCCTTCGACCCGGGCGGCGTCAGGCGGCAGCGTGGGCGCCACGGCGCGGGCAGGGGGGCGCGGCGGTGGCGGCGACGGCGTGGCCAGCACGTCCGGCGGGGTGGAGGATCCCGGCCGGCGCGTCTGCGCGTCGATATCGGGGCGCGGCACGGGACGGTATTCGGGAACCGAGGTCATCGCCGCATCCGGCCCGCGGGGCGGGGAATTCAGCAGCGTGCCGACTGCCTGGCGCAACTCGACCATGCTTTCGGATTGCAGCGGGGTGAATTCCGGCTCCTGCCCGGTCACGCGGGCGATGGTCAGGCTGTCGCCTTCCACGGCGGGCGTGCTCGACATGTTCCAGGATGGCTGCCAGTCGGGGCCGCAGCCGGCCAGCACGGCCAGGGTTAGCAGGACACCGCCTCGGGATGCGCGCCCCATGGTATTTCGCTCCACGATCATGGTGTGAAGATGCGCCTGCGGCCTGCCACGCTCAAGGGCGGGCCACTGTCTTGTCGGTGGCGCGGGCGGCCCGTGCATCCGCCTGGCCGGCATGGCGCAGCCCGGCCTGGAGGTAGTCCCATCCGGTCGCCAGTGTCAGCGCGGCGGCGACCCACAGGCCGGCTTCGCCGATCAGCGAAACAGGCAGCACGCCGAGCCCGATCACCGACGCGCCGGTATCGCCCGCCAGCAGCGTCCCGAGCGCGCCCATCTGGAAGCCGGTTTTCCACTTGGCCAGCCTCGTCACCGGCAGGCCGACGCGCAACTCGGCCAGGTATTCCCGCAGGCCGGAGACCATGATCTCGCGCAGCATGATGACGATGGCCGGAAACAGCGTCGCATTCGGCAGCCGGCCAAGTCCCGCGAGCACCATCAGGGCAGCGCCGACCAGCAGCTTGTCGGCGATCGGATCCAGCATGCGTCCGAAGGAGGAGGTGACGCCGCGGTCGCGCGCGATCTTGCCGTCGAAATAGTCGGTGATGCCGGCCGCCGCGAAGACCGCGCAGGACGCCATGTCGCCCCAGGGCGTGCCAATCGCCGCGACGGCGACCAGCACAGGGATGGCCGCGATGCGGGAAAGCGTCAGCAGGTTGGGCAGGTCGGTCGGCATGCAGCTGACTGATTAGCCCGTCCCGTCACGCGGGGCCACCGTGGCGCCGGGGTGGAAATGCTCATGGATGCGCCGCGCCACCGTCGGGCCGATGCTGGGGGCGGCGAGCAGGTCGGCCAGCGCCGCGTTGCGCACCCCGCGCGCCGAGCCGAAATGGTTGAGCAGCCGCCGTTTGATCGCGGTGCCCACGCCGGGGATGTCGTCCAGCTCGGACTTCGTCAATGCCTTGGAACGCCCGGCGCGATGGGCGGAAATCGCGAAACGGTGCGCCTCGTCGCGCAGCCGCTGCAGGTAATACAGCACCGGGTCGCGCGGCGGCAGCTGGATGGGCTCGCGCCCGGCCATGTGGAACCACTCGCGCCCGGCGTCGCGGTCCGGGCCCTTGGCGACGGCGACCAGCGGGACGTCCTCGACTCCCAACTCGGCCATCACGGCCTGGGCGGCGGATAATTGGCCGGCGCCGCCGTCGATCAGCACCAGGTCGGGCCAACTGTCCGATTCGCGGCCCGGGTCCTCGCGCAGGGCGCGTCCGAAGCGGCGGTCGAAGACCTCCCGCATCATCGCGAAGTCGTCGTTGCCCTGGGCCGACTTGATGGTGAACTTCCGGTAGGCCTGCTTCATGAAGCCCATCGGCCCGGCAACGACCATGACGCCGTAGGGATTGGCCCCCTGGATGTGGCTGTTGTCGTAGATCTCGATGCGTTCGGGCGGCGCAGGCAGCTTGAACAGCTCGGCGACGCCGTCGAGCAACTGGATCTGCGCGGTGCCTTCGGCAAGGCGGCGTTCCAGCGCCTCGCGCGCATTGGTGGCGGCGTGGTCGATCGCGTCCTTCTTCTCGCCGCGCTGTGGCCGATGCAGTTCGACGCGGCGGCCGGCCTTGAGCGTCAGCGCCTCGGCGATCAGCGCCGCTTCGGGCGGTTCGTGGGAGACCAGCACGAGCGGCGGCGGCGGCAGGTCGTCATAGAGCTGGGCGAGGAAGGTGCCCATCACCTCCTCCGCGGTATCGTCCTGCTTCGCATGGTTCAGGAAATACGGGCGGTTGCCGTTGTTGCGCCCGCCGCGGAAGAAGAAGACCTGCACGCAGGATTGTCCCGCTGCCTGATGCAAGGCGACCACATCGGCATCGCCCACGCCATCGAGGTTGACGCGATCCTTCCCCTGCACATGCGTCAGGCCGCGAATGCGGTCGCGCAGCGCGGCCGCACGCTCGAATTCGAGATGCGCGGCGGCGTCTTCCATTTCCGTCGCCAGCCGCTTCTGGATGGAGGGCGTTCCACCGGACAGGAACTCCTTCGCCTCACGCACAAGTGCTGCGTAGTCGGCCTGGCCGATGCGTTCGACGCAGGGCGCCGAGCAACGCTTGATCTGGAACAACAGACACGGCCGCGTGCGGCTGTCGAACACGGTGTCGCGGCAGGATCGCAGCAGGAAGACGCGCTGCAATGCCGTGATGGTCTGGTTCACCGCCCAAGCCGAGGCGAAGGGACCGTAGTAGGATGCGCCCTTGCGCCGTTCCCCGCGATGCTTGGCGATCTGCGGATAGGGATGGTCGTCGGTGATCAGCAGCCAGGGATAGGATTTGTCGTCGCGCAGGACGATGTTGAAGCGCGGCCGCAACCGCTTGATGAAATTTGCCTCGAGCAGCAGTGCCTCGGCTTCCGAGGCGGTGGTGACGATCTCGAGGCTGCGCGTTTCGAACACCATGCGGCGTAGTCGTTCGGAAAGTCGTGAGACCTGCGTGTAGGACGCGACGCGCTTGCGCAACGACCGCGCCTTGCCGACGTACAGCGCATCGCCCTTGGCATCGAGCATCCGATACACACCCGGTGCGAGCGGCACGGTCGCCAGGGCGGCCTCGATAACGGCGAACCCGTCTTGTGGCGGTCGAGTTTCCGGGGCGTCGCTCATGCAGCGGCCAATGTGCAGGCAGGGGCGGAGGATTTGTCCACGGAGTTTGTGGATAAGTCTGTGGGCGAAGGGACGTCGAATGCGTGTATCTCAAGGTTACAAAAGGGTTTCATCGACTTGCCACGGAATTGGGCGGTTGCGCGCTGGGCAGCTAAGTAATTGAATTTAAAGCATACAATTTCGTGATCACAGTCTTTCTCGGCGTCAAGGGCCTTTCTTTGCTTGACCTGCCCCGGCGCCATCGCGCTGCCGCCGGGCGGTGGACAAAATCTGCCCGCGGCCAATTTCAAAATCGCGTCCTTTCAACGACAACGCCGACGCTTGTGACGTCACGCAACACGTCCGGCTTTTCCACCGACACGCGCACGCGCTGCACGCGATCATCGTCCAGCATTGCGAGCGCAATGCGTTCGGCGAGGGTCTCGGCGAGCCGGACGTGTCCCGCGCATGCGATGAGTCGCGCTGTTTTTGCAACGACGCCGTAGTCGACGACGCGTGACAATTCATCGGGCCCTTCCGCGGCCGGAGCATGCGGGTCGCGCACCGCAAGGTCGATCCCAATTATCACGCGTTGCGGTTGCGCTTTCTCGTGGGCATGCACCCCGAGACGCGCCTGCACCGTCAGGCCGCGCACGAAGACGTGGCGCAGGCCGGCGGCGGCATCGGGTTCGATACTCATTCCTCGGGCTCCGTGCCTTGGGCAGGCGACCATTGCAGATGTTGTCCGCCATCCAGGGCCACCATCTGCCCGGTCATCGATGGCAAGGCCAGAATGGCCATCAGCGCGCGCGCCACTTCCGCGGGCGAGGTGCCATGGCGCAGCGGCACCGAGCGCGCCTGGCGGTCGAACTGGCCCTGCGACTGGCGCGGGCTGGGCAGCGCCGGACCCGGGCCGATCGCATTCACGCGGATGCGCGGAGCCAACGCCAGCGCGAGCGATTGCGTCAGCGTCCACAGCGCGGCCTTCGACACCGTGTAGGACAGGAAATGCGGCGTCAGCGACCAGACCCGCTGATCCAGCATGTTCACCACGACGCCCTGTGCCCCATCTGGCAGCGCGCCGGCGAAAGCCTGGGTCAGCACGAAGGGCGCGCGCAGGTTCGGCTCGATGTGGCGGTCCCAGCTGTCGCGCGTCGCGTCGTGCCATTCATCGCGTTCGAAGGTCGAGGCATTGTTCACCAGCAGGCCGATCGGGCCGAGTGCGGCGGTCGCTGCGGGCAGCAGCCGTGCCACCTCGGCTTCGATCGCGAGGTCCGCGGGCAGCGCCACGGCACGGCGGCCGAGGGCGCGGATCTCGGCCAACGTCGCTTCCGCCTCCGTCACGCTGGCGGCGTAGTGAATGGCGAGGTCGAAGCCGGCCTCCGCCAGGGCAAGCGCCATGGCCCGGCCGAGCCGCTTCGCCCCGCCGGTGACCAGCGCGGTGCGGGGTATGTCGGGCGAGATCTCCATGCGGCAGTGAATGGCGCTTCCCACGCGCCGGGGCAACGCCCTTCTCCGCTGCCATCGCGCGACGCTGCGTCACGATCCTCGCGGCAGCGCCGGCACGCCTGGTGGCGATGGCTGGGGACGGGCACGCGAAGGGGGAGGGGCGCGAAGGACACGGACGGTCGGCGAAGGGAATGCCCTCCTTCGCGGAACAGCGCGCCTCATCTGCCGAATGAATATTGATCGTGTCCGGTTCAATCCATCGGGCTGCTCAATCTTCGGTGTCGTCCCACCGATCATGGATTCGACGACGTTCGTCCGGCCAGTCCTGAACGCCAGGCGAAACTGCGAAGGGTCAGGTTCGTGGATGCAGGGAGGGTCGCGCCCCGCTGCCCGTCACCGCGGTCACAGGCCCGCTTCCGCTTCCAGTTCTGTCTCGACCGCGTGGCGGAGCACCGCCGGCTGGCGCAGCACGATCGCACCGCGTTCCTTCGCAATCAGGCCTCGGCGCATCAGGTCGGCGAATTCGCGCGAAACCGCTTCTCGCCGCGCGCCGATCCGTGCCGCGAGGATGTGTCGCCGCGGCGGCGGGCTCACCACGCGTTCATCCTGGTTCGCATCCGCGGCCCGGCTGAGGCGCGGGCGCGACAGGCGCAGGAGTTCCGCGTAGATGCGCAGGCGAACGGGCAGGGTCTCCCGCTCGACCAGGCGCTTCGATTGGCGTCGCAGGATCGCCGTGACCGTCCGCAGCAGCGCGAGGCAGGCTGCCGGCGTGCTGCAGGCGGCTTCCAGGAAGGCGGCGGCCGGAACAGCGCAGAGCCGCGACCGGACCAGCGCCGTGGCGGCCGCCGTCCGCGGGGCGCCGTCGATCGCCGCGACCTCGCCGAACATGCCGCCTGCGACGATGTCGCTCAGGATCACGTCGCGGCCGGCCGGCGTGCGAACCTGGATGCGGACCGAGCCCTCGATGACGAACCAGACATCGCCTGACGGGTCGTCGAGGTCGAGGATCATCGCGCCCGCCGCATAGTCCCGCCAGACCGATCTTGCGGCCGCGCGGTCGAGCGCTTCGGAGGATGCCTCGCGCAAGACCGGCATGCGGCGCAGGCGATCCCCACGCGCGGTTCCGGCAGGCGGTGCATCCTCCGCCTGCGAGCTGACGGGCGCGGCGACACCTGACGTGTCGCCACCGGTCTCGATTGCCTGCATCGCCGACACCTCGGCTTGCCGTGGACGGATGGGCACCCGGCTACGACCACTCCGCGCGGGCGCGTCCGAGCCAGCCATCATTGTGCAGGTTGATCGTCTGGCCATCGAATGTCACGGAGAAGGTGCCGCCGCCGCTACCGTTGATGCGGCCACAGGTCAGCAGCAGGGGGAATGCCCTTCGCGCGACGCGCCGGCCGGCCTCGGTATCGCTCGGATAGTGCATGCCGAGCACCTCCCGCAGCTTGGCGATGCGTTGGGCGAGAATCACGAAGGGGCTTGGTGTCAGCCCGGTGCCCAGCGCCGCCGGCACCACCTGTTCCAGGCAATGGGCAATCAGGAAGGATTCGAGGGAGTGGCCGCTCGGATAGGCCAGATGCCCGGGGTGGTCGATGGGCGGCATCAGGCTGGGGTCGATGCGGCTCGGGCGCGGGCGGTTGAACACGCCCTTGTAGTGCATGCACAGGAACTGCCCGACGCGCAGCGCCGCCGCCGCCAGGTAGTAGGTGTAGGGATGCGTCGCCAGGCTGAACTGCAGCACGCCGCGGAAATAGCCGATGATGCCGCTGCGCTGCGCCAGCGCCTCGGCCATCGCGCCGGCACGGAATTGTGCGAGCAGGCGGAGTTCGTGAAGCTCCATGGCGACCGTGCCGCCTGTTCCGCCGGGGCCTTGGGCATCGATGTCCTTTGCCATGTCGTCGAGCGCCGGGTTCCCGGCATTGTGCGTCAACAGCGTGGTCCAGGCAGGCGGGCTCGAGCCGATCGGAAGCTGCACCAACTCCGCCAGCACGAGGAGCGAAGCGTTGTCCGGCGTGAAGTCGGCGAGCCGCGGTGCGATCGGGCTCGGGGTGGCAGGCCAGTTGCCGGGCCAGTCGATCGGCCAGGCGCCGGGCAGCGCACCGACAGCCGGCGGCCACGCAGCACCCGGCAGGCGCGGCGGCCAGCGATGGCCGCGGTAGTCGACCTCGCCCGCCCGGCGCGCAAATTCCGGCCCGACGCCGATCGGGCGGAATGCCGCCTGTCGCGCGCCGCCACTGAGGAGGTCGAGCGCCTCCACCCCGTCCACACCATCGACCCCGTCCACGCCGTCCATCGGTCCGAAAGCCGCACCCTGGGTCATGTCGCTGTTCCTCCCGAAAGTGTCGCCGCCGGTGGGTGGCGATGTGTCAGTCAGGCAGCCCTGCTTCGCGCAGATGGGCGAGGAAGCCCTCGCGCAATGCAGGGTCGCGGAATGGCATGCGCTTGCGCGCGTAGAGTTCGAGCGAGAAGCCGGGTCGCAGGGCGAGGAAGCGCGACGCGACTTCCCGCGCCTCCGCCGGCCTGCCGCCTGCGGCCAGGCCGGCGGCCAGGACCTGCAACGTCGCGCCGTGCAGCGGGTTCTCCGCGGCCGAACGCCGGATCCAGCGCACCGCCTCGGAATAGTCTCCGCTCGCGTAGTGCGCGATGGCGAGGAACATCAGTTGTGAGTAGCGCATGGGATCGCGCGGCGACAGGCGCAGCCCCTGCTCGGCGTGCCGCACGGCATCCAGGCCGCGCCCTATGTAGCTCAGCGTTCCGCTCGACAGCGTCCAGGCCAGCGCATGGTTCGGGCAGGCGGCCAGGGCCTCGGTGAAGCATTCCATGGCGGCGTCGCAATCGTGCAGCAGGATGGCATTCAGATGCCCCAGCGTCGCGAGCGCGAGCGCATTGGACCGGTCCAGCGCAGCCGCGCGAGAGGCGAGGTCGAGCGCGCAGGCGGCATCCTTATCCTCGTCGGGCGACCATCCACGACCGATGCGTACGCTGTGCCAACGCGCGGCCCAGGCGATCGGCAAGGCGAAGCCCGGTTCCTCCAGCATCGCTTCGTCGAGGAAGCCGCGCGCGCGGTCGAAGGTGTCGCGGTCCGCGCTTGAGATCACGCTCAGCGCGCGCAGCATCCGGTCGTAGGCGGTCTGGCTCTCCGGCCGCTTGCGGATCGCCCGCTGCAGTTCGGCCGCCCGCACATGGGGGGCGAGGCCCGTCACCACCTTGCGCACGATCTCGTCCTGCACCTCGAAGATGCCACTGATCGGCACCTGCATCCGCTCGCCCCACAGCGTCGCGCCGTCGCGCCCGTCGCAAAGCTGCATCGACACGCCAATCCCGCCTGGCCGCCGATGGACGCGGCCGAGCAGCACGTAGCTCACGCCGAGCGCGCGCCCGGCCTCCCGCGGGTCGGGCAGGCGCCCACGGAACATCGCGCTGGAGGCGGTGGAGACCACGAACAATTCATGCAGCCCGGCCAAGGACATCGCGATGTCCTCCGCGATGCCCTCGCCGAAATAGGCGTCCTCGGGATTCCCGCCCTGTTCGAGCAGCGGGAGAACGGCGATCGACGGAAGGCCGCCGGCAGGGTGCAGCGGCGCGGTGACGTGCACCAGGTCGGTCTCGATGGAGAAGATGCGCGCGCGGCGTTCGAAGCCCTTGAGATCGACATAGCCAAGGTCACGCAGGTCGGCCTCGGGAACCGTGTCGCCCAGCGCCACCCGCACGCGCTCGGAAAGCACGATGCCGCCAGGCGCGGCATGGGTCTGCAGCCTGGCGGCAAAATTCACGGCATCGCCGAAGATGCGCGCGCCGTCCTCGAATACTTCCCCCTGATGGAGGCCGATGCGCAGCGCAATGGGGACCGCGTCATCGATGCCATGGCCTTCGAGGCCGGTGCGAACGCCGCGCTGGATGGCCCGCGCCCAACCGAGCGCATTGGCCAGGTCGGGAAATACGGCGAGCACGCCGTCACCCGCCAGGTCCACGATGCGCCCGTCACGCCGCGCGGTCTCGGGTTCGATCAGCGTGCGCAGCAGCGCCATCCAGCGCGTGTAGGTGGCGTGTTCATCCGACGCCATCAGGGTCGAGTAGCCGACCACATCGGCGAACACGATCGCCACCGGACGCCGTGGCGCGGCGGGCGGGGCCTTCAGGCCTCGATCGGATGCATCCGCATCGGATTCAGGCGCATCGAACTTGGCAGCGATGGTCATGACAGCAGCGAACCCCGGATGGTCGCCGGCTTGGCGCGACGACCATGCGTCGCACCCCCGTTATCATGGCGCTGGTGAAACGAGGATGCTAGGCTTTTGCACGCGGTCGGCCCTGCGCCCGTCGCGTGCCGTGCCGCTCCATCCCGACGGAGGGCCTGACGATGCCGGACCACGACATGCCGAGGCTGGTGATGGTCGTGCCGAACTGGCGGGACCTCGACAATGCCTATGCGGATCGCGATCTCCGGGGCGTCGAGGAGGAACTCAAGCAGCGTCTGAATGATCGACTGATGACGACGCTGACGGATGGCGAGCGCGCGCTGGTGAGCGATTTCCGCGTGGACTACCTGGCCTCGAACGGGACTGTCCCGGTGGGGCTGACCATCGAGCCGGCGGCGCTGCGGCGGCGGCTCGTCTGCGGCATCGTCATGACGGGCGGCGAGAGCGCCGCGGAACTGCTCGCCGTCAATATCCGGCGCGCCTACGGCGACGAGGCCGCGATCGGCGCCGACCTGACGGTGCGCGCCGCCGCCGTCGTCGATATCGACCGTTTCTGGACCCATTGGTGCCCGGGCGAGGCGCCGTACGGCCTGTTCGGCAGGCGTGGCGCGGCGCTTCGTGCCATGGGGGCGACGGCACAGCATTTGGCGAATGCCGGATTGCCGGTGCCTGGGCCTTCGTCGCTGAGGGTGAACCTGGTGTCCGTCGATACCGGCCTGCCGATGTCGTTGATCCGGCCCATCGGCACCTTTCCGGGCTGGAACATCGAAGTGACCGATGCGTCGGGCACGACGGTCCGCCGGCCGGGCGATCCGCTCACCGGCCATGGCGCGATGGTGGCCAGCAATGCGCTGGCCTGCGCGCCGGGCGTCACGGTCCTGGATTGCCCGGTCATCCCGGACGGCATCATGAACCTCGACCTGTTTCTTGGCGTCCTCGTCGCCGCCATGCACAGGGTGACGGACGCGGTGGAATTGCTGAAGGGCGACGATATCCAGGAGGGACGGCCGCCGCGAAGCTGGGTGGTCTGCAACGCCTGGGGCGTCTTCGACCCTAGCCGCGAATCCTCGAGCGTCCCGTATTCCAGCGACCCCAATCATCCCCTGACGACCGCGTTCCGGGACCTGGCGCAACTGGACGTCGATATTGTCTTCGCCGCCGGCAATTGCGGGCAGTTCTGCCCGAATAATCGCTGCGGCCCTGATTTCATCGGCCCCGGCCGCAGCATCAACGGCGCCAACGCGATGCCCGAGGCGCTGACGGTGGGCGCGGTGCGCAGCGACGGGCTGTGGCTCGGCTATTCTAGCCAGGGGCCGGGGATCACGGGCCTCGCGCACGACAAGCCCGATCTGTGCGCGCCAAGCCAGTTCGAGAACGACGACGATGCGGGGTCGAACACCGGCACCTCGGCGGCCTGCGGCCTGGCCGCCGGCGCGGTGGCGCTGCTGCGTACGCGATGGCCGTCGGCGACGGTGGACCCCGCGACGCTCCGGGCCGTGCTGCGCGACACGGCCGTGCAACCCTATGGCCCGCAGGGATGGCAGGAACGCACCGGCCACGGCGTCATCAACGTCGCCGCGGCGGCGGCGGCGCTCAACGCGATCTGAGCGCATCCGGCCGGGCACGAACACGGAAAGCCCGGCCGCGATCGCGGCCGGGTTCCGTTCCTGTCGTGAGGCGTGATGCGGATCGCCCGCCACGGATCACCGAGCCGTAGCCGCCGGAACCTCCGTGTACACGACCTCGGCGCTTTCGCCGGAGCCCACATAGGTCGCGATCCGCCGGGTGGGCGCGCTGGCGCCGAGCGGCATCACGCTGAAGGCCGAGTGTGGCAGGTTCGCCGCCGCCGAGGTCGCCTCGAAATACGAGACCCCGCCGCTTTCGCCCTGGCCGACCCAGGCCGCGATGGACGGCGCCTTCAGGTCGGGCACGTTGCCGAGCGCGCTCCGTGCCCGCGGATCGCTCGGGGCGACGTAGGTGATCTCGGCGCTCTCGCCGCTGCCGATGAAGATCGCCACGCGATCCTGTGCCAGGACCGGCTGACCGAGGAGAGCACTCGCGAGAACGGCGGAGCGCATCGCAGTGTTGGTGAGCGTCATAGCCTGTCTCCTTGCTCGCCCGACGACCCTTCGCCGAAGCGGTGACAGGAAGATGCGCGGAGTGTGCAGGCAATTCGGTGCGAACGCGCACAGAAGGCTGTCTGTCGGGCATGGTGCGTCATCATTTGTGCGCAAGGCCACGCTTCCGCGCGCTCGAAGCACAGATGGCTTGGATCAGCGGCCGTTCACGCCCTCATACCAACGGCCGAATTCTTCGACCGTTGGTATCGGCTTCGGCGTGCCCTCGGACGCCAGGCGCAGACCTCCGGTTTGCTTGGCTTTCGCCGGACTACCTTCGCGGCCTCGGCACGAGTCAATGACTCGTGCCGTTGGTATCAGACGCAGACCCGCGACGGCGTACGGATCAACATCGTTGTCGAACGCCGCACCAGGTTCGTCGCGACAGGCGAATATGCGCTCGGTACCAATCGGCAAACGCCCGATCCCTCATCCCGTTTCTGCCTGTCGAAGACCGACCGCAGGGGTGGGCATTTGCCAAAGAACGGTGGGGGATTCGGGGGAGGTGTCCTCCCCGGTGCTTTCTTCTTGCCTCAGATCGCGTCTGCTCGACATTGGCCGGCCGCGCGCCGACCTTCTCCCGAATGGCCCTACGCCATCGCCGCCTTGCGGACTTCCTCGCGGATCTCACCCATCAGCCGGGCCTTGAGCGCGGCGAAGTCGGGCGTTGTCTTCATCGTCCAGTCGCGCGGATAGGGCAGGGGGACCGGTACATCCGCCTTGATGCGGCCGGGACGTGCAGACATCACCACGACGCGGTTGGCCAGGAAGATCGCCTCATCGATGTCATGGGTGACGAACAGCACGGTCTTGTGGCCGCCGGCGGCACCGGAATCGTCGCCTTCCTCCCAGATTTCAAGCAGCAATTCCTGCATCAGCTCGCGGGTCTGGTGATCCAGCGCGCCGAAGGGTTCGTCGAGCAGCAGGATCTCGGGATCGTTCGCCAGCGCGCGGGCCAGCGCGCAGCGCTGCTGCATGCCGCCCGAGAGCTGCCGCGGCCAGTGATTCCCGAAGCCGCGCAGGCCGGTGCGGGCGATGAAGCGCTCGGCGGTGGCGCGCTGCTCCGCCTCCGGCACGCCGCGTTCGGCGAGGCCGAAGCGGATGTTCTGTGAAACGGTCAGCCAGGGGAACAGCGTGTAGGACTGGAACACCATGCCCCGATCCGGGCCCGGCTCGGTGACGGTCACGCCATCGAGCGTGACGGTGCCGGCGGTCGGCCGGTCGAGCCCGGCGACGATGCGCAGCAGCGTGGACTTGCCGCAGCCCGATGGGCCGAGGATGGCAACGAACTCGCCCGGCGCGACGGCCAGGTCGGTCGGCTGCAGCGCCAGCGTCGGCCCGGCGCGTCCCCTGGCGGGGAAGCTGCGGGTGACCCCGGAGATGTGCAGCGTCTTCCGGCTCACAGCACCGCCCAGGGAAACAGCGCGCGGTTCAGCGCCTTGAACAGGAAATCCGTGACAAGCCCGATCAGCCCGATCACCACGATGCCGAAGATCATCTGCCCGGTATCGAGCAGCCGCTGGCTGTCCATGATCATGTGGCCGATGCCCGATGTCGCGCCGATCAGTTCCGCGACTATGACGTAAGTCCACGCCCAGCCGAGCACGAGGCGCAGCGTCTCCATCACCTGTGGTGCGGCCGATGGAATGATTACGCGCCGGACGATGCCGCGCGACCGCGCACCGAGCGTGTAGGCGGCCTCGACCAGGTCCATGCGCGTCGCACCGGCGATCAGCGCGACCATGATGACGACCTGGAAGAACGACCCGATGAAGATCACCGACAGCTTCTGCGCTTCGCCGACGCCCGCCCACAGGATCAGCAGCGGGATGAAGGCGGAGGCCGGCAGATAGCGCGCGAAGGAGACGAAGGGCTCGAAGAAGGCCTCGATGGGCTTGAAGGCGCCCATCATCAGCCCGAGCGGCACGCCCAGCGCCGCCGCGATCAGGAAGCCGCCGACCACGCGGACGATCGTGATGGCGATGTCGCCCGCGAAGCCGAATTCGGTCAGCAGCGACCAGCCGGCGCGCAGCGTCCGGTCCGGCGAGGCCAGGAACAGCGGCGGCACCCAGCCCGACCAGGTCGCCGCCCCCCAGATGGCGACGAACACCACGAAGAAACCGGCGCCCAGGACGATGCGGGCGCCGGTCGAGACTGGAACGAGCGGCTTCATCTCACCCGAGGAAGGATGTGTTCAGCAGCGGTGCCAGGTTCACGTCCTGGCGGATCACGCCGGTCTCGCGCTGCACGGTGTGCGCCTTCTGCATGAACTCCGGCAGGCCGCTGGCGACGTAGTCCTTGTTCTTCCCCTGGTCGAGCCATTCGATGAACTGCGCGCTGGCCTTGAACTGCTCGCCGGTCTGGTTGACGCGGCGACCCATGATCTCGAAGGACCGGTCGGGCTCGTTGGCGATCATCGACAGCGCGTCGAACCAGGATGTCACCACGCGGCGCACCGCTTCGGGGTTCGCCTGGATGAAGGCGGGCTGGAAGGCGAGGGTATCGACCACGCAGGGATAGTCGAGCGTCGTGGCCAGGATCTTGCCCTTGTCCGCACCCATGCCGCGCACCTGCGACAGATAGGGCTCGTAGGTCGAGCAGCCATCGAACTGGCCGGCGACGAAGGCCTGCGCGGCGGGCTGCGGGGCGAGCGTGGCGGCGGTGATGTCGCGGATCGACATGCCGTTCTCGCGCATCATGTAGGCGAGCACGAAATAGGGCGTGGTGCCGGCGCCATCCACGGCGAGCGTCTTGCCCTTCAGGTCGGCCCAGGAATTGATCGCCGGGCGCACCGCGACGCCGTCGCCGCCGCGCGAGCGATCCAGCACCAGCACCTGCACCAGCGGTGCGGCGGACGCCCACAGGATCATGGTGTCGACCGTCGTGACGACGCAGTTCAGCGCGCCGGCGACGAGTGCGAGGTTGCGCTCGCGCTGCGGGACGAACTTCGTCTCCACCTCGATGCCGTTGGCGCGGAACAGCCCGGCCTGTTCTGCGAGCGTCAGCGGCGCGAAGCCGGTCCAGCCCGACATGCCGATGGTGATCTTGGGCAGGGTCTGGGCGCGCAGGGCGGCCGGGGCGGCCAGCAGGCCGGCGGCGGCGCCGAGGAGGAGGCGGCGGTCCATGTCACATGCTCCGTGCGGAAGGGCAGATGATCGTATCCATCGGAGCGGTCATCCGGTGCAAGCGTCACGAAGGCGCGACCGGTCGCGGCTGCACCGGCTTTGCCCGCCGGCACGGCACGGGATGCGCGAAACATGGGCTTGCCTTGGTGTCGCGGCCGGTATTAGGCTGCTCCCCATGGTTGCGAACCGTCTCCCGACCGCTCGATTTTGGTACCGCTGGTATATTCCAGCGGCCTAGGGACCAGTCACGCGACCGAGTTTCCCCGAAAGCCGCCAAAGCCCTGGCGGCTTTCGCGTTTCGGGACCTTCGACATCCCGCTTCCTGCAAGACACCAGGTGCAAGGCGGCCCCATCTTCAGGAGGCCATCATGCAGCGCACCGAATACGATTTCGACGTCATCTCCGGCCCGTCCGGCCCGCCGCGACCGCCCGCACCCAAGCCGCAGCCGGCACCGCAGACGCCCGGCAAATAGTCATACCTACCGTCGAATTCTTCGACCGTTGGTATTGGGCTTCGGCGTGCCCTCAGACGGCGGGCGCAAACCTCCGGTTTGCTTGGCTTTGGCCGGACTGCCGGCGGGCCGCCTTCGCGGCCTCGGTACGAGTCCATGACTCGTGCCGTTGGTATCAGTCCCCGCGCAGGGTCCGGCGCAGTTCGAATTTCTGGATCTTGCCGGTGGCGGTCTTGGGCAGCGGGCCGAAGGTGACGTGCCGCGGCGCCTTGAAATGCGCGAGATGCGCGCGGCAATGCGCGATGATCTCGGCCGGCGTCGCGATCGCACCGGGCCTGAGCGTGACGAAGGCGTGCGGCACTTCCCCCCATTTCGGGTCGGGGTGGGCGACGACGGCGGCTTCCATCACGTCGGGGTGGCGGTACAGCGCCTCCTCGACCTCAAGGCTGCTGATGTTCTCCCCGCCCGAGATTACGATGTCCTTGGCGCGGTCTTTCACCTCGATGTAGCCATCGGGGTGCAGTACGCCGAGGTCGCCGGTGCGGAACCAGCCATCGACGAAGGCGGCTTCATTGGCGCGCGGATTGCGCAGATAGCCCTTCATCACCGTATTGCCGCGCAGCGCGATCTCGCCGAGCGTCACGCCGTCGGCGAGCACGCGCGCGCCGGTGTCGGTGTCGATCACGGCGGCGTCTTCCAGCGTCGGCAGCGGGACGCCCTGTCGCGCCATGAAGGCCGCTTTTTCGGGCAGCGCAAGATTCGCCAGTGCCGGCTGCCAGGCGCACAGCAGCGACGGCCCGTAGCATTCCGTCAGGCCATACAGATGCGTGACGTCGAAGCCGAGCTGCTCCATCGCCGCGATGACGGGTGAGGGTGGCGCGGCCCCGCCGGTCGCGATGCCGACGCGCTGCGGGAAGCTGCGGCGCTGATCCTGCGGCGCATGGATCAGCATGGTCAGCACCACCGGCGCGGCACACAGGTGGGTGACGCCGTGCTCGGCGATCAGCGCGAAGATGCGCGCGGGTTCGACGCGGCGCAGGCAGACATGCGTGCCGCCCTGCAACGTCACGGCCCAGGTATAGGTCCAGCCATTGCAGTGGAACATCGGCAGCGTCCACAGATAGACGCTGTGCGGCGACAGGCCGAAGGCCAGCGCATTGCCACAGGCGTTCAGATACGCGCCGCGATGATGCACCACGACACCCTTCGGATCGCCCGTGGTGCCCGAGGTGTAGGACAAGGAGATCGCCGCCCATTCATCGCCCGGCGGTTCCACGGGAAACGCGGCATCGCCGGTGGCGAGGAATTCCTCATAGGGCGTCGCGTCGATCGCGGCACCTTCGATGTCGTCGTCGACGACGACGACGCGCGGCGGGTTCGCCACACCGTCCAGCGCGGCGGCCGCTACCGCGGCGAATTCGCGGTCCAGCAGCAGCACCTTCGTGCCCGAATGACCGAGGATGAAGCGCACCGTCGGCGCATCGAGCCGCGTGTTGATCGGGCACAGCACCGCATGCGCCATGGGAACGCCCATATGCGCCTCGAGCATCGGCGGGGTGTTCGGCAGCAAGGCCGCGACGACCTCGCCAGGTGCGACCCCCGCGCGCCGCAGCGCGGAGGCAAGACGCCGGCTGCGTTCGGCATACTCGGCATAGGTGATGCGCCGCGCGCCATGGATGATGGCGGTGCGTTGCGGCCAGATGCGCGCCGCGCGCGCCAGGAAGGATACGGGCGAGAGCGGGACATGATTCGCCCGCGTCTGCGGCAGGTCGTCATCCATGGCGGTCATCCGAGGGCGCGTGGGGCGCTGACGACGCAGCGCGCGCGGGTGATCTCGTCCAGCAGTGCGGCGGCTTCGGCATGGTGCGATGTGCCAGGGTCGAAGCGGCCCTCGCGGATGGCGGCGGCGAATGCGGCCGGGTCGCCCGGCATGCGCGCCAGCGCGGCGGCTTCCCAGGCGCCGTCCTGCGCGGCGGCGCGGGCGGCGATCGCCATGGCGTTGGCCACCATGCGCGCGGCAAACGCCTTGTCGGGCGGCAAGGCGGGCAACAGGTCCTTCAGCAGCACGTCGCGCGCCGTGGCAAGCAGGTCGGCCGCCTGCGGTTGCTCATGCAGCATCGCGGGCCTCCACCATCCGCAGGATCTCCCATTCCAGCCCTGGGACCATGTGTCCCGTCAGCGCCAGTTCCAGGTTGCGCTCGATGCCGGAAATATGGCGTTCGGTCTGGTCCACGGCGATCGACGCCCAGCGGATATGGGCCGCGACTTCCCACCAGCGCACGCGGGCGTCGTCCACCGCGCCATAGCCTTCATACAGCGCGGCGCGCGGACCGATGCCGCCGGCCTCCTGTGCGTCGTTGCCGAAGCGCCAGCATTTCGCGCAGAGCCAGCCGAGATCGGCATGCGGGTCGGACCACACCGAGAATTCCCAGTCGAGCACGGCCGTCACGCCGGCCTCGTCCAGCATGAGGTTGCCGGTGCGGAAGTCATTGTGGACCAGCACGGGCGGCACCGGCGGCGGGGCGGTGCGTTCCAGGTGACGCAGGCCCCATTCCAGCACCGGGCGCGGCACCCGCTGGCGATCGAGCGCGGCGCGCTGGTCCGCGATGAAGGCGGCGCAGGGATCGGCCGGGGCATCGCCGAGGAAGGCAAGATCGGCGCGCGGTGGCGTGATGGTGTGGATGCGCGCAAGTTCGCGGCCCAGCGCCCGCACGCAGGCCTCGCGCCCCCCGCCGAGCGTGTCGGACCGCACCAGGCGATGCGCGGCCGCCGTGCCGGCGACGCGCCGCATGACGAAGAAGGGCGCACCCATCACGCTCGCGTCCTCGCACAGGAACAGCGGTTCCGGCACGCTCACGCCGGCCGCGAAGGCGGCACGCAGCAAGGCATATTCCTGCGCGCGGCCATGCGACACCGCCAGCGTCGCGGCATTGTCCGTCCGCAGAACCCAGGCGCGCCCGCCATTCACGTCCAGCGCCCAGTTCTGCTGGATGGCGCCGCCCGACAGCAACGACGCGCCCTCGATCATCAGGGACGCATCGCCGGCGGCTTCGCGCAGCCAATCGGTCAGCCGTGCGCGGCGGGCCTCATCCACGTCCGGTCTCGCCCCAGCGGAAGAAGCCGTCGCCTTCGGCGCGCAGCATCCCCGCCAGCACCATGCGATGCACTTCCGACGCGCCATCGACCAGCCGCGCCTGGCGGGCGTAGCGGTAGATCCACTCGATGACGGTGTCCTTCGAATAGCCCCGCGCGCCGAGCAGCTGCAGAGCCGTGTCCACCGACTTCTGCAGCGCGTCGGCCACGACGATCTTGGCCATCGACACCTCCTTCCGCGCGAAGGATCCCTGGTCCAGCGCCCAGGCGGCGCGCATGGTCAGCATGCGGCCGATCTCGATCTCCATCGCCGCCTGGCCGACCAGGCCCTGCACGCTCTCGCGGTCGATCAGCTTCATGCCGAAGGAATCGCGTTGCTTGATGCGCTCCATCGCGATCTCCAGCGATCGCCGCGCAAGGCCCGTCCAACGCATGCAGTGCGTCAGCCGCGCGACGCCCAGGCGCCACTGGGTCAGCTTCAACCCGTCGCCGACGTTCAGCAGGCGCTGCTCGTCGGGAATCTCCATCCCGTCGAAGGACAATTCGCAATGCCCGCCATGTTCCTCCGGCCCCATGATCGGGATGCGGCGGACGATCTCCCAGCCGGGCGTGTCGGCATCGAACAGGAAGGCGGACAGGCCCTTGCGCTCGTCGTCCGAGGTGCGCGCGATGATGATGAAGATCTTCGCATTGCCAGCGCCGGTGATGAAGTGCTTGCGCCCGGCGATGCGCCAGCGGTCGTTGCCGACGCGCTCCGCCTTCGTATAGGTCAGGTTGGGATCGGACCCGCAGCCATCCGGTTCCGTCATCGCGAAAGCCGATTGCACGGCGCCATCGACGATCGGCTGCAACCAGCGCGGCTTCATTGCCTCGGGCAGCACCCGGTCGAGGATCATCATGTTGCCGTCATCGGGGGCGGCGGAATTGAACACCACGGGTCCGAAGATCGACCGGTTCATTTCCTCGTAGCAGGCGGCCATGCCGATGCGCGGCAGTTCCATCCCGCCCAGGCGCCTGGGCATCTGCAACGCCCACAGCCCATCCGCCTTGGCGGCGCGGCGCATGTCGGCCAGCACATGCGGCGCGATGTTGTCGTGCTCGTCGTAGTTGGCGCGGTCGGATTCCAGCGGGATGAGTTTCTCATCGACGAAGCGACGGATACGCAGGCGGATCGCCTCGATGTCCGGGGGCAGCACGAAATCCATGGCGCGTCGTCCTAAAGCCTGATGGTCGCAGGCGCGAAGGCGCCGGAGAGCTGAATCAGGCGATTGAGCAAGAGTCTACAGCGGGTTGACCGAATGGCCGCCATCCACCGTGATCGTGGCGCCCGTCATATGCGCGCCGGCGGCGGAGGCAAGAAGCAGCAGCGGCCCGGTCAGGTCATCCGGAGACCCAAGTCGCCGCTGCGGAATGCGCTTGATCATCGCCTGGCCGGGTTCGGAGGCGAAGTAGTCGCGGTTGATGTCGGTGGCGACATAGCCCGGCGCGATGGCGTTCACCCGCACGCCGAAGCGCGCCAGCTCCACCGCCATATGCCGCGTCAGATGCAGCAGCCCGGCCTTGGCGGCGGTGTATCCCGCCACGCCCGGGATGATGCGTTCACCGAGCACGGACGCGATGTTGATGATCGACCCCGGCTGCTTCGCCGCCGCCAGGCGGCGCGCGCCTTCCTGCCCGACCAGGAAGCAGCCGCGCAGGTTGACGTCGAGGACCGCGTCCCAGTCCTCGATCCCTTGTTGCAGGAAGGGCTTGGTCACCGCGATGCCGGCATTGTTCACGATCACGTCGCAGGGCCCGCCCAGCGCAGCCTCGGCCGCGTCGAAGGCGGCGGGCACCGAGGCCGCATCGGTGACGTCGAGCGGCACGCAGACCGCCCCGGCGCCGAGTTCGGCGGCAAGGGCGGCCGTCGCATCCGCCCGCCGCGCGGCCAGCGCCACCAGCGCCCCGGCGCCATGCAGCACTCGCGCGAAATGCGCCCCCAGCACGCCGGAAGCCCCCGTCACGAAAGCCCGCCGGCCTTGCAGCCCGAACAGCCCGGCGATGTCCACGCCCGTCTCCTTCCCGCTATTGCGACCAGGGGTGCCACCCGTTGCGCCCGCCCGCAAGCCCCGCGATGCTGCTGCGCAGCATCAGGAGTTGGACCGCATGACCGCCAAGACAGTGCTGGTGACCGGCGCGCAGCAGGGGATCGGCGCCGCCGCCGCCCGGGCCTTCGCCGCCGCCGGCCATGACGTGGCGGTGAACTGGCTGGACGACCGCGCCGCGGCCGAAGCGATTGCCGCCGACATCGCTGCCGCCGGCCGCCGGGCCGTGCTGGTCCAGGGCGATGTCGGCACCGCCGCATCCTGCGCCGCGCTGGTGCAGGCCGCCATCGACGGGCTCGGCCATATCGACGTGCTGGTGAACAATGCCGGCATCTTCCCCCGCGTCGACTTCCTCGCGATGACCGAGGCGCAATGGGACGCCGTGCTGGACGTCAACCTCAAGGGCAGCGCCTTCTGCGCGCAGGCGGCGGCGCGGCACATGGTCGCGGCCGGGATCAAGGGCGTGATCCTGAACCTGTCGTCATCCTCGGTACGCGGTGCGGTGCTCGGGGTACATTATTCGGCGACCAAGACCGGCGTCATCGGCATCACGCGGTCGATGGCCCTGGCGCTGGCGCCGCATGGCATCCGGGTGAACGCGATCGCCCCGGGCCTGACCGACACGGCGCAGCCGCGCTACGGCAACACGGATGCGGAACTGGCCGAGATGGCGAAGGCCCTGCCGCTCGGGCGCATGGGCCGGCCGGAGGAGATCGCCGGTCTGATGACCTACCTGGCCTCGGAACCGGCGGCGTGGATCACCGGCCAAGTCTACCACATAAACGGCGGCGTGTACTTGGCCTGATCGCTGGTTTCGCAGGCCGCGGCGGGCCATGGTGCCGTCTGGAAAACGGAGGTTCCCATGCGTGGCCTTGCTGTCCTGATGCTCCTCGCAGGCGCGGTGATGCCGGCCCTCGCACAGACCGAGGCGGGGGATCCTGCCGCCGGGCTGCGCCTGGCCTCGGCATGGTGCGCCAATTGCCACCGCGTCGCGCCGGCCGGGCCGGGCCCTGCCAGCGACGGCGCGCCGGCCTTCGCCGCGGTCGCGCAGATGCCCTCCACCACCTCGATGGCGCTGCGCGCCTTTCTCCAGACGCCGCACCCATCCATGCCGGACTACCGGCTGTCGCGGGAGCAAATCGATGACGTGGTTGCCTATCTGCTGAGCCTGCGGCGCTGATCCGGCCGTCTGGCGCGACCCGGCAACCCGCGCTACCCAGGGCGGGTCGTCCAAACGGGGAAATCGCCAGGTGTCCGCATCCAACGCCCGCTTTCGCATCGGCTACCTGATCAAGGTGCCGCACCAGACCTTCCTCGATACCGCGGCGAAGGACCCTGCGCTCGAGGTGGTGCGCATGACGCTGGATGACGGCGTGGACGCGGCGCTCAAGCTGCTCGAGACCTGCCAGGGCTACTACGTCCGCGCCTCCCGCGACGAGCTGCCGAAGCCGATGCATGTGCATGACGAGCTGCTCGGCCGGCTGCCCAACCTGCTGATGGCGGCGTCCCAGGGCGCCGGCTACGACACCATCGAACCCGCCGCCTGCACCCGTGCCGGCGTACTGCTGGTCAACCAGGCCGGCGGCAATGCCGAGGCCGTGGCCGAGCACGCCGTCGGCATGATGCTCTCGCTGCTCAAGCGCTTCGGCGAATGCCACGCGGCGATGCGCGAGGGCCGCGCCCAGCGGCGCGAGGAATTCATGGGCCGCAACCTCTACGGCAAGACCATTGGCATCGTCGGCATCGGCAATGTCGGCACCCGCACCGCGGCCATCCTCAACGCCGCCTTCCATTGCCGCGTGCTTGCCTATGACCCCTATGTCGATGCGGCGACGGTTGCCGATCGCGGGGCGGAGAAGGTGGATGACCTCGCCACCATGCTGGCGCAGTGCGACATCGTCTCCCTGCATTGCCCGCTGACGCCGGAATCCCGCGCCATGTTGGCGGCCAACGCCTTTGCCGCGATGAAGCCGGGATCGGTGCTGGTGACGACCGCGCGCGGGTCGATCCACGACGAATCGGCGCTGGTCGCTGCGCTGAAGTCGGGCCACATCGCCGCCGCCGGGCTGGATGTGTGGGAACAGGAACCGCCGCCGGGCGACCATCCGCTGCTGTCGCTATCCAACGTGATCTGCACCCAGCACACCGCCGGCGTGACGCATGAAAGCCGGTCGATGATCACGCGCATCGCGGCGGAGGCGTTTTCCGACTTCGCGGCCGGGCGCTTCCCGCCGCGCATCATCAATCCGGCGGTGAAGGCGCGCGTGGCGGAACGGTACCAGGCCGCACTGGGGCGGACGATCGCGTGATTGGAGGGGCGTTGCCCCTCCAAGCCACCCCACCAGGGGCCAACGGGCCCCTGGACCGCGATCGTCTGGTGCCCTGCGCTGCGGGTCCGGCGCCATGATGCGGTGCCGGGGATCGTGCTGCATGTGGGCAGCGGGTCCATCGCGGCGGGGAACTGATCTCGCTCATTGTCCGGGCACGCACCCTCAGCTCTAGGTTCCGTGGACAGTTACCTGAGCCAAAGGCCGGTGGCGGCGATGGTGACGACGGCGAGGAAGTTGCGGGCGGTCTTTTCGTAGCGTGTGGCGACGCGGCGGAACTGCTTGAGCTTGGAGAAGCAGCATTCGATCAGGTGGCGTTCCTTGTAGAGCTGGCGGTCGAGCGGATGCTTCTTCGTGCGCGATGGATTGTTGGGGATGACGGCGACAGCGCCGGCCTGGGCGATGGCCTGGCGGAAGTGGTCGGCGTCGTAGGCGGCATCGGCCAGCACGGCGGCGGGCCGATCCTCGCCGAGCAGCGCTGCGGCCTGCGGCACATCGCCACGCTGACCGGCAGTGAGGATGATCCTGGCCGGACACCCCAGGCCGCGGACGGCGAGGTGGATCTTGGTGCTCAGACCGCCGCGGGATCGGCCAATGGCCTGATCCTCAGGCCCTTTTTTGCTCCCGCGGCGTGCTGATGCGCCCGCACGATGGTGCTGTCGATGATCAGGTATTCGAAGTCCGGGTCATCGGCCATCGCGGCGAAGATGCGGCGCCAGACGCCCTTGGCACTCCAACGGCTGAAGCGGCGGAAGGCGCTGTTCCAACTACCAAAGGCCTCCGGCAGGTCGCGCCAGGGCGAGCCGGTCCGCACGATCCACAGCACCGCCTCGACGAACATCCGGTTGTCGCGGCCCGAACTGCCGCGCGTCCTCTCATCGCCAATGATATGCGGCGCCATACGCGCCCACGCCGCGTCATCCAGGATCAACCGATCCAGCACGCCCATCCGCCGCCTCCAAAAGGCAGCTTTGAATCATGCTTCCATCAGCCAGGGAATCCCTAGAGTCCACACGACCTAGCGCAACAGCACGGGCAGCAGTGCATCCAGCCTGACGATGCCTTCCTCCGTCGCGCGCAGCCGCCCTTCGGGCGTCCAGGCCAGGTAATCCTCATCCAGCAGCGCGGCGAGCATCGCCGGGTCGATCGTCTGTTCGAAGGCCAGGCCGGAGCGCGCCGCGATGCGCACGGGGTCGATGCCTTCGGCAAGGCGCAGGCCCATCAGCAGAGCCTCCCGCGCACGGTCCTGCGGGGACAGCACCTCCTCCTCGACAGCCGCATGGCCGTCGCGCTCGACGCGGCTGGCCCATTCCTCGGGTGCGCGGTGCCGGCGTGTGGCGATCATCGCGCCATCGCTTAGAATCCGCTGATGGGCGCCGGCGCCGATGCCGAGGTAGTCGCCATAACGCCAATAGGCGAGGTTGTGCCGGCTCTCCGCCCCCGGCTTGGCATAGTTGCTGACCTCGTAGGGACGCAGGCCGAAACGGGCGGCTTCCTCGGCGGTCGCGAAGTACAGCCGGGCGGCGTCGTCGCCTTCCGGCAGGGTGAAGGCGCCGCGAGCGTGCAGGGTATGGAACTGCGTGCCCGGCTCGATGGTGAGTTGGTACAGCGAGAGGTGGTCGGCGGCGAGCGCCAGCGCCTGCCGCAACTCGCCGCGCCAGGAGGCCTCGTCCTGACCGGGGCGGGCATAGATCAGGTCGAAGGACAGGCGGGGGAAGATTCTGCGCGCGGCCTCCAGCGCGGCGATCGCCTGCGCGGTGTCGTGCTTGCGGCCGAGGAAGCGCAGCGCCGCCTCATCCAACGATTGCACGCCGAGGCTTGCGCGGTTCACGCCGGCCGCGCGGAAGGCGGCGAGACGGGTGATCTCGACGCTGGTCGGGTTGGCTTCCAGCGTGATCTCGATATCGGGGGCGGCGTCGAACAGCGCGCGGGCATCGGCGATCAGCGCGGCCACCGTGTCGGGGTCCATCAGCGATGGCGTGCCGCCGCCGAAGAAGATGCTGGCGAGCATGCGACGGCCGACCCGGGCGGCCTCATGCGCCAGTTCCCGCCGCAGCGCGTCGCGGAAACGGGCCTGGTCCACGCGGTCGCGGACATGCGAGTTGAAGTCGCAATAAGGACACTTGGCGGCGCAGAACGGCCAGTGGATGTATAGGGCGAGGGGTTCGGTCACGCCGGGGGATATGGCGTGCCGGGGCCTGTCTGTCGAACCGGGGGACCACAGTGCCGCGTATCACCGCCCTTTATGCCGGATTGCTTCTGGTGTTGTTCCTGGTGCTGACCGCCCGGGTCCTGGCGCGGCGCTTCAAGGCGCAAGTGGTGCTTGGCACCGGTGGCGACCGGATGTTGGAACGGGTGGCGCGGGTGCATGCCAATTGCGCCGAATATGTTCCGATCTTTCTCGCCACGCTGCTCGCCGCCGAATTGTGCGGCGCGCCCGCCATGGCGCTGCACGCGGCCGGGCTGGCGATGCTGGCCGGGCGCGTCGCGCATGCGGCCGGCATGTCGCGTGACCCCGACATCGTGCCGCTGCGGGCCGGCGGCATGATCCTGACGCTGACGGGCCTGGTCTTCGCGGCCGCCCTCGCCCTCGGCGGCGCGGCGGGGCTGTGGTAGCGGCCGGCGCATGAGCGCGTCCCTCCCCTCCGTCGAGCGCGTGCGCGCCGCCCTTGCCGCCGCCGGACATCCGGACACCATCGAGGTCTTCCCCGACGGCACGCGCAGCGCCGCGGATGCAGCCGCGGCGGTCGGTTGCGATGTCGCGCAGATCGCCAAGTCGATCGTCTTCCGGGCTGGGACGCGGGCGGTGCTGGTGATCGCGTCCGGCGCCAACCGAGTGGACATGGCCAAGATCGCTGTCGCCATTGGCCTGCCGGTCAGGCGCGCCGACGGGGTCTGGGTGCGCGACACGACCGGCTTCGCCATCGGTGGCGTCTCCCCGGTCGGGCACCTGGCGCCGCCCATCCTGCTGCTGGATCAGGACCTGCTGGCGCTGGACCAGGTCTGGGCCGCCGCCGGGTCGCCGATGCATGTGTTCCGATCGACGCCGGCCGAATTGCTGCGCATCACCGGTGCGGCGTCGGCCGATGTGAAGGAGGAAGCCTGATGCACGCCACCGCCCTGTGGGCGGCGCTGCATGCGCCGCTGTGCCTGTGGCTGTCGATGCGCATCGTGCCGCTGCGCCATGCGACGGGCATCGCCATCGGCACCGGCGGCCATCCGGCGCTGGAACGGGCGGTGCGTGCGCAGGCGAATTTCGCCGAATACGTTCCCTTCGCGCTGATCCTGCTGGCGCTGGCCGAAGCCGGCGGCACGCCGGGCTGGGCGGTGAACCTGATCGGCGCCGTGCTGCTGGCCGGGCGCGTCATCCATGGCTGGGGCATCACGCGGGACCCCGAGGATTTCCGCATCCGCGCGACGGGCATGGTGGCGACCTTCGCCGCCATCGCGCTGGGCGCCGTGGCCTGCCTGGTCGCCTCGCTCGGGCGTTGGGGGTAGCATCCGCACCAGTGGCTTCGCCGCCGCAATCCGCGACGCCGACCGGCCACCCACAGGAGAATCGCCCATGACCGTCACCGTCCAGCAGATGCTCGCCGCCGCCGAAGCCGTGGTGCCCCGCATCACCGCCGATGAGGCGAAAGGCCTGGTCGGTCGGCCGGACGTCGTCTTCCTGGATGTGCGGGAACCCAATGAGGTCGCCGCGTCGGGCAAGGTTCCGGGCGCGCTCGCCATCCCGCGCGGCCTGTTGGAATTCCGCGCCGACCCGGCCTCGCCGATGCATGACGCGAATTTCGACCGGGCGAAGACGATCGTCGCCTATTGCGCCTCAGGCGGCCGCTCGGCGCTGGTGCTCAAGACGTTGCACGACATGGGTTATGCGAATGTCCGCAATCTCGGCGGCTTCAAGGGCTGGGTGGATGCGGGCGGTGCGATCGAGAAGTGAGGCCGGCGGGGGAGTTTCGCCTCCCCCACCCATCTCAGGCGGCTGACGCCTTCTTGCGTTCGCTTTCCGTCTTCAACTGCCCGCACGCCGCCAGGATGTCCCGTCCGCGCGGCCGGCGGATCGGGCTGGCGTAGCCAGCATCGTTCAGGATCGCGGCGAAGCGCTGGATCGCCTCGGAGGTCGAGGTCTTGTAGGCGCTGCCCGGCCACGGGTTGAACGGGATCAGGTTCACCTTGGCCGGCATGCCGCGGATCAGGCGCACCAACTCGCGCGCCTCGGCCTCACTGTCGTTCACGCCGCGCAGCATGACGTATTCGAAGGTGATGCGCCGCGCATTGGACGCGCCGGGATAGCGGCGGCAGGCGGCGAGCAGTTCCTCGATCGGGTATTTGCGATTCAGCGGCACAATCTCGTCGCGCAACTCGTTCGTGACCGCATGCAGCGACACCGCGAGGCCGACGCCGAGTTCCGCCCCGCAGCGATCCATCATCGGCACGACGCCGCTCGTGCTCAGCGTGATGCGCCGGCGCGACAGCCCGATGCCCTCATGGTCCATCACGATCTTCAGCGCCTTGGCGACGTTCTCGTAATTGTAGAGCGGCTCGCCCATGCCCATGACGACGATATTGGACAGGTGCCGTGCCGTGCCATCCTTGGGCGAGGGCCATTCGCCATAGGAATCGCGCGCCGCCATGAACTGGCCGACGATCTCGGCCGCGCCGAGGTTACGCACCAGCTTCTGCGTGCCGGTGTGGCAGAATTTGCAGGACAGGGTGCAGCCGACCTGGGTGGAGATGCAGACCGCGCCGCGATCCTCATCCGCCGAGGGGATGTACACCGTCTCCACCCGCTGTTCGTCGCGGAAGGAGAACACCCATTTGCGGGTGGAATCGGCGCTGTCCTGCTGGGTCGCCACGCCCGGCCGGCCGACCACGAAGCGTTCCGCCAGCTTGCCCTGCATCGGCTTGGCGATGGTCGTCATCCTGCCGAAGTCGGTCTCGCCCTGGTGGTAGATCCAGTGCCAGATCTGCTTGGCGCGGAACGGCTTCTCACCGATCGCGGCCATCTCGGCGATCAGTTCGTCGCGCGACAGGCCGACCAGGTCGCGCCGCCCGTCGGGCAGCATGGCGGGCGGCGGCGCAAAGATCGCCGCCTTCGCCAGGATGCGTACGCGCTCGGCGTCTTCCAGCCCGTCAGTGGCGAGGACCGCGCTCATCGCCGCGGTGCTGTCGCCGGGCATTCCTGGCTGATCGCGTCGTAGGCGGCGGAAAAGCCGGTCAGGGTGAAGGTGTCGGTGGCATTGCCGCGCCCGCCGGCCCGCGGCCCGCGTGCCACGGCCTGGGACCCGTTGCGGAAGGCGGCGACAGCCGCGCGGCCATCCCGCGCGAAGGCCGAATTGCCGCCTGTGTAGAAGGGCAGCTGGGTCTGGCCGACCGTGACGGTGACCGCCGCGTTGCGCGGATAGGCATAGCCCGCCGACAGCGCCACCTGGTCACGCCCGCTGGATCGGTGCGCGACGGTCAGGATGACGCCCTCCCGCGACGGGTCGGTGCGGGATGCGCGGGTGAAGGCGTAGCAGACCTTCTGCCCGCCCTCCGTGTGGACGGCGGCGGTCCAGGACTGGAAATCGCCCAGGCGGCGTGGGGCCTGGGGCGTTGCCGCGCCACTGCGCTGCTGCGCGAGGGCGGGAACGACGGCCAGGGCGACCAGGGCCGGAACGAGAAGGAGCGTTCGCATGGGCCCTAGATACGAAGCCCGGCCCCCCGGGGCAACCACGGCGGCGATCCGCATCGCGCTGCCACCCTGCGCCTGCCCCCGGCGGGGGCGCGGCCCGCATGGCCCGGGGCGGTCCTGCGCCGAATGCAAGCGGGCGCTTTTTCGTTCGGGCGGCGCAGGCCGTCAGCCCTGCCGGGGTAGTGTCGTTGGGCGGCCGGGCTGGGGGGCGCACTGGTGCCGGTCCGGTTCGAGCGAAAGAGGCGCTCCGGCCGAGGCCTTGTCTCGCCGCCTTTTTTGATTGTCCGGCTAATGCCGGGCTGCCTGGCGACGTTCCAGTGCGGCTTGCCTTCGCCCCGGCCCCGGAACCGGGTCCAGACCCCATGTCTGACCGGGCATCTTCATCCGAGCGGGTGATTCCACCTCATCGTGATCTGCTCTAACAGGCGGCGCATGACCGACGCCGCCGACGCCGCCCTGGCCGCCCAATACGAAGCCTACCCCTATCCCCAGCGCGACCCGCGGGATGAGGCGAAGCGCCTGATCGTCGGCAGCCCGAGCCATCTGCGCGAAATCGACCACTGGATCTTCGGTGCCGGGCGTCCGGCAGCACGGCCGCTGAATGCATTGGTCGCCGGCGGTGGCTCGGGGGACGCGACGGTCATGCTGGCCCAGCAGATGGCCTCGGCCGGACGGGCCGGCAGCGTGACCTGGCTCGACCGATCGGCCGCCGCGCGCCAAGTGGTGGGCGCGAGGGTCGCGGCGCGGTCTCTCGGCAACGTGATGTTCGAGGAAGGCTCGATCCTCGACCTGGCGGGGAGCGGCCTGGGACCGTTCGACTACATCGATTGCTGCGGCGTGCTGCACCATCTGCCGGACCCCCTGGCGGGGCTGCGGGCGCTCGTGTCGGTGCTGGCGCCCGGCGGCGGGGTGGGGCTGATGGTCTATGCGCCGCATGGGCGCACCGGCGTCTACATGGTGCAGGAGGCGCTGCGGCTGCTCGCCCCGGCCGACCAGCCCCCGCGTGACCGGGTCGAGGTCGCCAAGCGGCTGTGGCGCCAACTGCCCGAGACCAACTGGCTGCGCCGCAACCCCTGGATCACCGACCACGTGAAGGGTGGCGACGCCGGCATCTACGACCTGCTGCTGAACCCGCGCGACGTCGCCTTCACCGTCCCAGACCTGGCCGCCCTGGTCGCCGCCGCGGGGCTCGAGATCCGCTGCATGGTCGAGCCCTTCCGCTACGACCCCGACAGCTTCCTGACCGACCCGCGGCTGCGCGAACGCACGGCTGTGCTGGACCCCGTGCAGCGCGCCGCCCTGGCCGAGGCAGCCGCGGGCAACATGGGCATCCACATCGCCTATTGCGTGCGTGCCGGCGAAACGCCGCCGGCGCCGGCCTGGACGGATCCGGAGTCGGTGCCGGTGCTGCGTGAACTGGACGGCGCGAAGCTCGCCGCGACGATTCCGGCCGATGGGGTGCTGCGCATCGCGTTCGACGGGCTGACCGCGCCGGTCGCGCTGCCGCGGCTGGCGCAGGCGATCCTGGCGCGCGTGGATGGGCAGCGCAGCATTGGCGCGATCGGCGACGCGCTGGCGGAGAAGGGCGTGTCGCGGGAGGCCTTCGCGAAGGATTTCGCGGCGGTGGCGCGGGCGATGGAGCGGGTGAACCGGATGTTGCTGGCGGCGCGGTAGCGTGCGCGGGCTTGGACTAAAGGTTGAAGGGGCGTTGCCCCTCCAAGCCACCCCACCAAAGGCCAGTGGGCCTTTGGAAACCGTCAATTGGCGTAGGGCATGACGGTCAGCATCAATGCCCGGATTTGGTCTTGCGCCAAGCGTGACCTTCGTCGTTGTGGCGAAGCCGCCCTCCAGGCATCAAGTCGAGGTTTCCAAAGGCCTTAAGCCTTTGGTGGGGGAGGTCCGGAGGGGGCAAAGCCCTCTCCGGTCCCACCGCCTCGCCGCGCTGTCCTGGCGCGACCGGGGCGGCGTTTCTCCGAAATCCCCGTCAAAGCCGCAACCAGCGGTTTCGCGGCGCCGCGGCGCTGTCATAGGCTCTCCTCCAAAGCCCACGAGGCAGGAGGAAACACGCATGATCACCCGTCGCGCCCTGGTCGGCGCCGCCGGCACCTTGCTGGCCGTCCCGTCCGTCCGCGCCCAGGGCGCCTGGCCCGACAAGCCGATCCGTTTCATCATCGGCGGTGCGGCCGGCGGCGTGTCGGACATCTTCCTGCGCATGATGGAGAACCGGCTGCGCGAGACGCTCGGCCAGCCCATCGTCATCGACCCGCGCCCCGGCGCCGGCGGCATGGTAGGGGCGGAGGTGACGGCACGATCGGCACCCGATGGTTACACCTACTACGTCAACCACATCGCCTCGCACGGCATCGGGCCGACGCTGTATCGCCGGCTGTCCTTCGACCCGCTGAAGGACCTGCCGGGGGTGGCGCGCATCGCCGCGATGCCGAACGTCATGATCGTCAAGGGCGACGGGCCGGTGAAGACGGTGCAGGAACTGGTGGCCTTCTGCCGCGCCAATCCGGGGCGGGCGAATTTCTCCTCGGCCGGATCGGGCACGTCGTCGCATCTGGGCGGGCTGCTGTTCGGCATGCGGATGGGGATCGACGTGACCCATGTGCCCTATCGGGGCACGGCGCCATCCATGGCCGCGGTGTTGAACGGGGAGGTGCTGTTCAACATCGACAACGCCCCGGTCTCCCGCCAGCAGGTGCTTGCGGGCATGCTGCGCGCTTTGGGTGTGTCCACCGCGCGGCGCGCCAGCACCATGCCGGAACTGCCGACGCTGATGGAACAGGGCGTGCCGGATTTCGATGTCGCTTCCTGGTATGGCGTCGCCATGCCGGCAGCGGTGCCGGTGGCGATCCGCGACCGGCTCGGCGCGGAGATCGTCGCCGCGTTGAACGACCCCGGCATCGCGCAGCGGCTGCGCGACTATGGTGCGGAGCCATGGCCGGCCGGGCCAGCGGCCTTCGACACCTTCATGCGGGAGGAGGTGGCGAAATGGGCGCCGGTGGTCCGGGCATCGGGGGCGCAGATCGATTGACCGCGATGGCCGCCTCCGGCGGTTTTGGCACCATCCGACGGCGGGCGAGGCCCATCCCGGCCAAGTGCCCTCCCGCCTCGCACTGCCGCATCGGCAGCGGAGGGCGAACCGGGTGCGCTTGCCGCCCGGTGCCAGGCATTGCGCGAATGGTCCGGGGTTGTCTCCTCCTTCATCGGCTACCGCGATCCGAAGGGCGGCGAGCGACGCGGCCGGTGCCTGGCGTCGCTGCCCTCGCAATCCCGCCACGCTGCGGGCATAGACCTGGGCCGTGACTGAACCGATCCTGCTCCGCCGCATCACCTTCATCGCTCTCGCGCTCGCCATCATGGTGATGCTTCTGCGCCTGGCCGTGGCGGTGTTGGCGCCGGGCGGCTGGACGCTGTGGGAAGCGCTGATCCTGCTCGGCTTCGTCGGCACCATGCCCTGGAGCGCGCTGTCGGCCGCCAATGCGCTGGTCGGCCTGGCCATCCGGCTGTTGGCGAAGGACCCGGTCGCGGCCGTGTTGCCGGCGCTTCGGCAGGCGCAGCCCGGCCCGCCGCGCGGCCGCACTGCCGTCGCCATCTGCATTCGCAATGAGGACATGGACGTCGTCCTGCCGCCGCTGGCGCGGCTGATGGACGGGCTGGCGGCGCGCGGCATGGCCGACTGCTTCGCGCTGTGGCTGCTGTCCGACACGCCGGCCGGCCCGGCAGCCAAGGCCGAGGAAGCCGCCATCCGCGCCTTCGCCGTTGGCCGCACCGACACCAACTACCGCCGTCGCGCGATCAATGACGGTTTCAAGGCCGGCAATGTGATGGACTTCCTCGATCGCCATGCCGAGGGACTCGATTTCTTCGTTTGCCTCGATGCCGATTCGGAGATGACGCCGGAAGCGGTGTTGCGCCTGGTCGCGATCATCGAGGCCGATCCGAAGATCGCCATCGTCCAGCAGCTGATCCATGGCCGGCCGGCCACCGCCGCCTTCCCGAGGCTGTTCCAGTTCGGCATGCGCCACGGCATGCGCGCATGGGCGACCGGGCAGGCGTGGTGGCAGGGCGATGAGGGGCCGTATTGGGGCCACAACGCCATCATCCGCATCGTGCCCTTCCGCGACCATTGCCGGCTCGCGCCGCTGCCGGACGGGTCACGCATCCTGTCCCATGACCAGGTGGAGGCGACGCGGCTGACCGCGGTCGGCTGGAAGGTGCGCGTGCTGCCCGACGACACCGGCAGCAGCGAGGCCAACCCGCCCACCTTCGGCGATTTCGTCACCCGCGACCTGCGTTGGGCGGGGGGCAACATGCAATACCTGGCCTTGCTGCGGCTGCCGGGCCAGACGTGGATGGCGCGCTGGCAACTGGTGCAGGCCATGCTGCTGTTCGTCGGCGCGCCGCTGTGGTGCGCCATCCTGGTGCTGGCGGCGGTCAATGCGCTGACCGGCGGCGGGGCGGCGACGCCGACCGGCTTGCTGGTCCTGCTGCTTCTGGCCGGCTGGCTGTGCCACTACGCGCCGAAACTGGCCGGCTATGTCGAACTGCTGGTGAAGCCGGCCCTGGCCGCGGTCCATGGCGGCCGCGACGATGTGCTGCGCAGCGTGGCGGCCGAGATCGCCTTCACCACATTGATGGAACCGGCACGGTTGATGGCGCAGTCACTGTTCATGGTCGCCCTGCCTTTCGGGTTGAAGGTCGGCTGGGTGCCGCAGAACCGCGCCGATCGCGGCGTGTCATGGGCCGATGCGGCGCGGCAGTTCTGGCCGCCGACGCTGGCCGGGATGGTGCTGGCCATCGCCTTCGCCGCGGCCTCCCCGCTGGCGCTGCTGTTGGCCATGCCGGTGCTGCTGTCGCTGCTGCTCGCCATTCCCTTCGCGGTGCTGACGGCGGATGCCGGCTTCTCCGCCTGGCTGCGGCGGGAGGAGATTTGCGCCTTGCCTGAGGAATTCCCCGGCCGGACGGGGTAAGCTGCCGGCCATGCTGCATCTCCGTCGCCTACTGCGCGCCCCGCTCCTGCTGCTGGCCTTCCTTTGGGTCGTGCTGGAGGAGACGATCTGGCACTGGGCCGGTCTGCTCGGCGCGCAGATCGCCCGGCTGCCGGTATTCGCCGGGTTGGAACGGCTGGTGTTGCGCCTCGACCCCTGGGTCGTGCTGCTGCTGTTCCTGGTGCCGCTGCTCGGGCTGATCCCGCTGAAATTCGCCGCGGTGTGGTTGATCGGCGGCGGACACCCGATCAAGGGCGTCGTGCTGTTGGTCGCCGCGAAATTCCTCGGCACCGCGATCTCGGCGCATCTCTACAACGTGGCGGAACCGAAGCTGATGCAGATCGCGGTCTTTGCGCGGGTGCGGAACTTCGTGTTCGGGTTGTTGGCGCGCGCACATGCCTATCTCGATGCCTCGCCCAGTTGGCGTGCGGCGCGGCGGGCGATGCGGCGGATGAAGATGCTGGCGCGCGCCTTCGCTGCGCGCGCTCGGGCGTTGGTCTTCGGCAATGGACCCGGCCTGATCGACCGTGTCCGCGCCGTGCGCGCGCAATGGAAGCGCCGCGCATGACGGCGCGCGTCCGGCTCTATGCCGCGATGTCGATCGATGGCTGCCTCGCGGATGCCGAGGGCGGCATTGCCTGGCTCGCGCCATTCGACGCGCAGGATTACGGGATGGTGGGCTTCCTGTCCGGCATCGGCGCGCTGCTGACCGGGCGCGCGACCTATGATCAGGTACGCGACTTTGCCGACTGGCCGTATCCGGGCAAGCGGGTCGTGGTGCTGACGCACCGGCCGCTCGACTCCGATCCGCCGGAAGGGGTTGAGGCCGCCGCCGGCGACCTGGCCGCCATCGTCACGCGGCTGCGGGTGGAGACGACGGGCGACATCTGGCTGCTGGGCGGTGCTGCGGTGGCTCAGGCCGCGCTGGCGCAGGGGCTGGTGGATACACTCGAAATCTTCGTCATTCCGGTGACGCTCGGGGATGGCATCCGTCTGTTTGGCCGGGAAGGCGTGCCGCGGGGCTGGCGCCTGGATGCAGCGCGGCCTTTCCCGAATGGCGTGGTCGGGCTGGAATACCGGCACGGCTGAGGCGGGTGGGTCCTTGTCGCGGTCCCGTTTGATCCCCACGGGCCTGCCCGGGTAGATGGGCATCGGCACCCCCCGGCAGGTCGCGGGCCTTGCCGCACTGGACCCCGCGTCGCGCAATCACGGAGAGACCATGCCCCTCGATCCCGGCGCGCAGAGCGTCCTCGACCTGATCCGCGACAGCGGTCGCCCCGCCCTGCATACCCTCACGCCCGACCAGGCGCGCGAGGTCTCCACCGCCTCCACCCCCATACTTCAGCCCGATCCGCCGGATGTCGCCGAAGTCGAGGACCTGGCCTGCCCGGGCCCGGCCGGCCCGATCGGGCTGCGGCGGTATCGCGGCCTCGGCACCGACCCCGCCGCCGCGCTGCCCTGCCTGGTCTTCATCCATGGTGGGGGCTGGGTGATCGGCAGCCTGTACACCTATGACCAGCTCTGCCGCAGCCTCGCCAACCACCTCGGCGCCTGCGTGATCTCGGTGGATTACCGCCTGGCGCCGGAACATCGCTTTCCCGCCGCGGTGGACGATTGCGCCGCCGCGCTGCGCTTCATCAACGCCGCGGCGGCGGCACTGCGGATCGACCCGTCGCGCATCGCGGTCGGCGGCGACAGCGCGGGCGGCAACCTGTCCGCCGTGTTGGCGCTGATGGGCCGCGACGGCAGCGTGCCGGCGCCGGGTTTCCAGTTGCTGCTCTATCCGGCCACAGATCTCGCCGGCGGAACGCGCGCCTCCTACGATCGGTGCATCGACGGCTATCCGCTGACCTCAGCGACGATGCGCTGGTTCATCGACCACTATTTGCCGGAGGCGGAAACGCGCATCGACTGGCGGGCCTCCCCGCTGCGCGCCGCGTCACTGGCCGGTGTCGCACCGGCCTTCGTGATGACCTGTGGGCACGACCCGCTGTGCGACGAAGGCATCGCCTTCGCGGAGCGGCTGGATGTCGAAGGCGTGGCGGTGACGCATCTGCATGTGGCGAACCAGATGCACGCCTATCTGACGATGGGCCGGCTGATCCCGACCTCGGACCTGACGCTGCGCCAGGCGGCGGCGGCGTTGCGGGCGCATTGGGGCGTGGGGTGACGCGCTGCAGGGGCGGCAGTCCGTTGGTCGTGGGATAGGTTGAAGGTTGGAGGGGCGCTGCCCCTCCAAGCCACCCCGCCAAAGGCCCAGGGCCTTTGGAAACCAATGCTTTGGCACAGGGCACCAGCAGCGAGCGTAGTACCGGGACCCCCCGGCACCCAGGGCGACTTTCCATCGGCATGGCGCCAAGTGACGGTTTCCAAAGGCCCACTGGCCTTTGGTTGGGGAGGTCCGGAGGGGGCAAGGCCCTCTCCGGTTCCGCACCGCCCCGATCCCTTCCAGCGCCTGCTGCGCCCCTACTCCGTCGCCAGGCGCTCGATCAGGTTCCGCAGCAGCCCCGCCCCTTCGGCCAGGGCTTCGATCATCGCCGGCTGACCATCCGCGCTGCCCGTCCCGGGCGGAAAGACCAGCCGGTCCTGCGCCAGTTCCGCCGCCGACAGCCGCCCATCGCCATCGTAGTCGAGGCTCGCCACCACCAGCCGCGCCGCCGCCAGCGCCGCGATGCTGCCGAGCCCCCCGGCCGCCGCGATCGCCTCGGGCTCGCTGCCCTGCTGTGCCGCCAGCGCCCAGGTCGCACCCCGCAGCAGCCGCGCCACCTCGGCCACGCTCAGCAAACCGTCGCCGGATACATCCGCCTCGGCGATCAGCCCGGCGATGCAGATGGGCATCGGCCCTGCCTGGCAGACCGCTTCCAGCTTCTCCAGCGTGCCGAGGAAGGCGAGCCCCTCGCCATGCAGCAGCGCCAGCCCGGTGGACCCCGCCTGGCAGCGCAGCCAGCGCGTCACCGGCGTTGCCCCCGGCAACCGGTCGTCGCGCAGCTTGGCGTCCGGTTCGGCGAGGTCGAGTGCATCCGCATTCGGCCGCAGCATCATCCGTGGTGCCTCGGCCCCGGCGCCGGTGCCGAGCGTCCACCCGTCCTGGAGGCGCAAGGCGCGAAACCGCACCAGTCGCGCCGGCCCGGATGCGGGCAGCCGCACGACACCGCGCGCCGTCACATGCAACAGGGCCTCGGGGGCGGCGCAGGATCCGGCGGCCCAATTGCCGCGCAGTGCCTCGGGCACGCCCTGCGCCGCTGCCGGCGCCGCCATGAACAGCAGCGCCGCCAGCAGGAGGCGCCTCATTGCAACACCAGCTCCACCCCGGCGCAGAGATCCATCCCGGTCAGGATCACCTCCCGCCCGTCGCGGAACACCACGGCCAGTTCGGCTTGGCAGCCGGTCCCCTCGGGCGGTGCGAAGTCCAGCGTCTCGCCCACGCCGAGCACGGTGCGGCCAAGCCGGTCCGGCCCACGTTCGCCACCGGCTGGATAGGCGTACAACTCGGCGACCGGCACATCCGCGCTGTTGCGCAGCCGCACGCTCCCCGGGCGCGGGCCGGTGTCCTGCGGTTCATCGGCATCGAGCCGGTCGGCCAGCGTCCAACCCGGCCGCAGCACGATCACCGGCGTCTCGCACAGATTGATCGCGGCACGTTCCTCGGCGGCGCGGCGTTCCTCGAAGACGATGCGCAGATCGGCCTCGCATTCGCGCAGCCGGGCCGAGACCTCGATTCGCTGGCCGCGCGGCAGGACCTCCTCGCCCAGGCGGTCGGGACCCCAATCCTCCTCGGCGCTGCCGGAGATGTAGACCTCCTGCACCGCGGCGCCGTGGCGATTGACCAGGGTGACGCGGCGTTCCGGCGGGCGCGGCGCGCCCGAGCCGTCGAAGACGACATCGCGGTTCCGGCACAGGTCGACGCCCTGTTTCACTTCCTCGGCGTCATCCTCATAGACGGCGCGCAGGTCCCAAAGGCAGGCCGCGCCGCGCACGCGCAGGGTGAAGTCGCCGCCGGCGGGCAGGATGTCGGTGCCGAGCCGGTCGGGACCCCAGGCGAGCGGCGCGCGGGTCGAGGCAAAGAATTCGCGCATCGCACGGTCGCCGCTGTTGCTGATGCGCGCCTCGCGTCGCGGCGCATTGGGGTCGCCGAACATCACCCGTGCCTCGCGGCACAGGTTGAGCGCGGGGCGCGTCTCCTCCTCGCCGTCCTCGAACACCGCGGTGACGTCGAAGATGCAGTCGCGCGTGCGGCCAAGCCGGACACGCCATTCCCGCCCGGCGGGGATGACGTTCTCGCCGAGCCGATCGGGGCCGCGGCCGGGCGCGTTGGGGGGGGCCGCGAAGATCTGCAGCAGGATCGCGTCGGTCTCGTTGCGCACCGTCACCTCGCGCAGCGGGATGGCAGTGTCGCCGAACTGGACGCGGCGGTTCTGGCAGATGTTCTGGCGGCGGCGATCCTCGGTGCCGTCCTGGTAGACGGCGCGGAATTCGAGGTCGCAGGCCGCACCCTGGATGCGCGCGCGGAAGGTGCCGCGGTCTGGCACCGTGTCGGAGCCCAGCAGGTCCGGCCCGAAATCGGCGGCACCCGGTGGTGCGGCGTAGAGTTCGCGCAGCGTCTGGCCGGATTGGTTGGTGATGGTGGCTTCGCGTTCGCGCGGCTGGGCCTGGGGGGCGGGGGCGGCGGAACGGGGCGCGGGCTGGGCCAGGGCCGCAAGCGGGGCCAGGGCGATGCAGACGGCCATCGCCAGGGAAGGCAGGCGCATGAAGGGCCTTTCGGGGGGATTTAGACGTCGTCGAGAATGAAGGCCGGGGCCGGGCCTCCGCAAGCGCAGCCACGACACGGTCGGCGGGAAAAATGCATGCGGAAGGCCGGGTTGCGACGCGTTCTCAGGCGGGCGTTCGGGGGGGCGCCGGTTCCTTCGACGCTTGGCGCCGGAAGGTTGGAGGGGCTCTGCCCCTCCACACCACCCCGCCAGGGGGCTGCGGCCCCCTGGACCGCGATCTGTTGGCGTTGGGCCGAAGGGGGGGAGGGAGGCACGGGGTTCAGGCGCACAGTGCGCAGGGGGGGCACGCACGCGTCCCGAAGGCCGCGGCCGACGCTTCAGCCCGGCAGATGTGAAGGGATGCGGCGGTCAGGGCGCGGGCAGCACGACCACCGTGACCGTGCGGGAGGGCGGCATCTCCGCCCGCACGCGCGGGCTGAACTGCGCACTGCGTGCTTCCGAGCGCAGCCGGTCGCGCGATACGCCACGGCCGGCCAGCGCATCGGCCACCGCGCGCGCACGCTCGGCGGCCAGGCGGATGGAGGTGGTCGCACCCCCTTCCTGCCCGGCATGACCCAGGATGCAGGCGACCCGCGCCGGATCACCGGCCAGCGCTTCGAGCACGGACTCGAGCGGCGTGCGCGTGGCATCCCCCATGCGGGCCGACCCACGCGCGAAGGGGATGGAAAAGACGTCGTCCTCGATCTGCAGGGCGCCGACGCAATTGAACGGGGCGACCTCGGCCATGGCCGGCACGGCCAGCAGGACGAGCAGGAGCGCGAGGCGGGTCATGGGCCGGCCAGCACCCCCGCCTTGCGCAGCCGCGCGATCAGCGCCGGTGCGTCGAGCCCCGGCCAGGCTGCCGCCAACTCGGATTCCGCGACAACCGGACGGGCCAGGATCCAGGCGGTGGCCTCGACCTCGCCGAAGGATAGCGGGACCACGCCGCCGGCGGTCCGCAGGCCGAAATCATTGCCGCGCCGCACTGGCTTGGCGCCTGGTTCCGCGACGCGAAAGCGCGGGCCTGTCGGCGTGGCGTCCATCGCGGCTGGAGGCGCGCCACCGCGGGCGGCCAGCAGGTCGAAGCCGCCACGCTGGAACCGGTAGTCGCGGATGAAGCCCTCCAGCACCTCAAGCACCTTGGGGTCCTTCGCCAGGTCGGTCAGCCGCGCGCCCAGCGCCGCGAGTTGCTGCGACAGCGCGTATTTCGCCGCCGCGGACCCGTCCTGCCGCGGCAGCGGCTTGCGGAACTCGGTGTCGTAGATCGCGCGCTCCGACAGGATGTTCAGCACATCCATCCCAAGCGGCGCATGCACGCCATAGGCGATGTGGACGGAGTTCGGCGCCTCGGCCAGCGCGTCGTGATACCAGCCGCGCGGCAGGTACAGGATGTCGCCCTTCTTCAGCAGCACCTGGCCACGCAGCGCGCCCTTCGCACGGTCATGATGGTCCTGCTTCTGGCCGCGGAAGATCGGGTGCGGGATGGGGTAGTCCGCGCGGCCTTCCCAGATGTTCCACGTCTTCTCGCCTTCCACCTGCACCGCCCAGACATCGTGGGTGTCATAGTGCGAGTGGAACGCCTTGTGCTGCTGGAACGAGATGTAGACGTTGGCCTGCGCCTTCCCCAGCCCGGCGCCCTCCAGCGCGTCCGACACAGCGGCGAGGCCGGGCGTCAGGCTGTCCACGTCGTTCATCACGACGGAGGCGCCGCGCCGCACCCAGTCCTGCACCTTCTGCGCGACCGGCTGCAGCACCGAGGCGCCGTCACGCGATGTCGCCTTCACGCTGTATTGCGAGGGCGGCACGGGAACGCTGTCCAGCACCAAGCGGAAGCTGGTCTCGGTCCAGATGTGGGACATGTCGAGCAGGCGGTTGATGCCGGCCCAGTCCAGCACCTCGGCGAAGCGCGCCGGGTGGCCTTCGATGTGGAGTGGCTGCCGGTCGTGGAACTCGGCAAAGAAGCGTTCGGGCGTGATCGGCGCGAGCAGGTCTTGCAACGTCATCTTCATGCCGCGAAGTCTAGCCTGGATCACGCGACCGCGTCAGCGTCGGGCTGGACGCCGGGGTCACCCCCGGCGCAGGCTCCGCCGGGGCCAATAAACTGGAGGAAACGCCATGGCTGACGACGCCCGAGCCCTGCCCGACACGACGCGGGAGGAAGTCCTGCGCGCCGCCGCCGAGGCCCTGGCCGCCCAGGCCCCCGCCTTGCCCGCCGATGCAACGGACCTGCTGCGGGCGCTGCATGCCGCGGTGCCCACCGCCGAACTCGCCGCCACCCCGCCCGAGGCTCTGGCCACCGCCGCCGCCAGCCTCTACGGCTTCGCCGCCGACCGCGCGCCTGGCACGGCCAAGGTCCGCATCCTGCCGGCCGGCCCCGGCAGCGGCCCCCGGCCGGTCGCGGAAATCGTCACCGACGACATGCCCTTCCTGGTCGATACGGTGCTCTCCGCCCTGGCGCTGCACGGCCGCGCGGTGGCGTCCCTGCTGCATCCGGTGTTGCGCGTCCGGCGGGACCCGGCAGGGCGCCTGCTGGCCCTCGACCCCGCCGCGTCGACGCGCGAGAGCATGATGCGCGTCACCCTCGGCGCCGCCGGGCCGGTACTGTCGGGGGCCGCCGCCCGACCGGCGGAAGCGCTCGACCGGCTGGAACAGGCGCTGGCGGGCGCGCTGATCGATGTGCGCGCCGCCACGGCTGCCTTCCCGACCATGCTGGACCTGCTGCACACCGCCGAGAGCGAGGTTGCCGCCCCTGGCAGTGCCGATGCCGAGGAAGCCGCCGCCTTCCTGCATTGGCTGGCGGAGGACAATTTCGTGCTGCTCGGCCACCGCCGCTTCGCGCTGGCCGCGGATGGCGCGATCGCCATCGTGCCGGAGGAGAATCTCGGCCTGCTGCGCGACCCCGCGGTGCCCGTCTTCGACGCGCTGCGTGACCTGTCGGCGATCCCGCCCGCCGTGCGCGCGACTCTGGCGCACCCGACCCCGGTCGCCGTCGCCAAGGCCAACATGCGATCGACGGTGCATCGCCCGCAGCATGCCGATGTGGTGGCGACGCGCATCTTCGATGCCGACGGCAACGTGATCGGCGGACGGCTGTTCCTTGGGCTGTTCGCGGCGGCGGCCTACAACCGCAACCCGCGCTCCATTCCGCTGCTGCGGCGCAAGGTCGACCACATCCTGGCGATCGCCGGCGTCGAGGCCGACAGCCATGACGGCCGCGCGCTGCGCAACATCCTCGATACCTGGCCGCGCGACGAGCTGTTCCAGGCACCGGCCGAGGTGATACTCGACGGCGCGCGCCGTGCGCTGGACCTGACCATCCGCCCGCGTGCCGCGCTGGTGGTGCGGCACGATCCCTTCGAGCGTTTCGTCTCCGCCATCGCCTGGCTGCCGCGCGACACCTTCGACACCAGGCTGCGCGAACGTGCCGGACAGATGATCGCGCGCGCCTTCGGTGGGCGGCTGTCCGCCTTCTACATCGCGCTCGGCGATGCGCCGCTGGCGCGCATCCACTACATCATCGCCACCAAGCCGGGCGAGGTGCCCTCGGTCGATACGGCCGCATTGGAATCCGCCATCGCCCAGGCGGCGCGCGGCTTCGGCGAAAGGCTGGCCGAGGCGCTGACCGCCACCGAAGGCGAGGCCGAGGCCGCGGCGCGGCTGGCGCGCTGGCGGGACTCCTTCCCCGCCGCCTATCGCGAGACGGTGACGGCGGCGCAGGGCGTGGCCGATATCCATTTGAGCGAACGCGCCATCGCCGCCGGCCGGCCGCGCGCCGACCTGCAGCGCGCACCGGGTGCCGGGCCGCGTGCGCTGACCTTGCGGCTGGCCAATGCGGGCGGGCCGCTGGCGCTGGCCGATGCGCTGCCGCTGTTCGAAAGCCTCGACCTGCGGGCGGTGGAGGAACAACCCTACCACCTGACCCCCGCCGAGGGGCCGCCCACCGTGCTGCATGTCTATCGGCTGGAAGCCGGTGCGGATTGCCCGGAGGATCGCTTCGACGAAATCCTCGGCGCGCTGTCCGCACTTCTGGATGGCGCGGCGGAGGCCGATGGCTTCAATCGGCTGGTGCTGCGCGCGGGGCTGGACTGGCGCGAATGCTGGCTGCTGCGGGCGATGTTCCGCTGGGCCAAGCAGGTCGGTTTTCCCTTCGCCCAGGCATCCGTGGAAGCCGCACTGTCGGCGCAACCGGAAGCCGCGCGCCTGCTGGTCGAGATCTTCCGTCGCCGCTTCGACCCCGACGCGACCGACCGCGACACCTCCAAGGCTGAGGCCGCGTGGACGATGCTGCTGGATGGCATCGAGAACCCGGATGAGGACCGCATCCTGACGCGGCTGCGCGTGCTGCTGGATGCAATGCTGCGGACCACCTTCTTCCAGAACAAGGACACCATTGCCTTCAAGCTGGACAGCGCGCTGGCCGGCGAGATGCCGCTGCCGCGCCCCTGGCGGGAGATCTTCGTACACGGCATGCGGATGGAAGGCTGCCACCTGCGCGCCGGCCCGGTCGCACGCGGCGGCATCCGCTGGTCCGACCGGCGGGAGGATTTCCGCACCGAGATCCTCGGGCTGATGAAGGCGCAGCGGCTGAAGAACGTCATCATCGTCCCCACCGGGGCGAAGGGCGGCTTCGTGCTGAAGCATCCGCCGCCGGCCTCCGATCGCGAGGCGTTCCAGGCCGAGGGCATCGCCTGCTACAAGCTGCTCGTCCGCGGCATGCTCGACCTTGCCGACAACTACCAGGGCACCGCCGTTGTCACGCCGCCAGGCATCATCCGCCGCGATGGGGAGGATCCCTACATCGTCGCCGCCGCCGACAAGGGCACGGCGACCTTCTCCGACATCGCCAACGGGCTGTCGGCCGAATACGGCTTCTGGTTGGGTGATGCCTTCGCTTCCGGCGGCAGCGCCGGCTACGACCACAAGGGCATGGGCATCACCGCGCGCGGTGCCTGGGTGATGATCGACCGGCATTTCCAGGAGACGCTCGGCCGTTCCGTGCAGGATGCGCCCTTCGACATGGTCGGCGTCGGCGACATGTCGGGCGACGTGTTCGGCAACGGGCTGCTGGTGTCGCGCCAGACGCGGCTGCGTGCCGCCTTCGACCACCGCCACATCTTCCTCGACCCCGATCCGGATGCCGAGGCGTCCTTCGTCGAACGCGAGCGGCTGTTCGCGCTGCCGCGGTCGTCCTGGGCGGACTACACGGCATCGCTGATCAGCGCCGGCGGCGGTGTCTTCGCGCGCAATGCCAAGACGATTCCGCTGAGCGCGCAGGCGCAGGCCATGCTTGGCATCGCCGCCGAACGCGCCGAACCCGTCGTCATCATGCAGGCGATCCTGCGGATGGAGGTCGACCTGCTCTATTTCGGCGGCATCGGCACCTATCTGAAGGCGAGCACCGAATCCCAGGCCGATGCGGGCGATCGTGCCAACGACAGCATCCGCATCAACGGCAGCGAGGTGCGCGCGAAGGTGGTGGGGGAGGGTGCCAATCTCGGCGTCACCCAGGCCGGACGCATCGAGGCGGCGCGCCAGGGCATCCGCATCAACACCGATGCGCTCGACAATTCCGCCGGCGTGTCCACCTCCGACCATGAGGTGAACATCAAGATCCTGCTTGCCGATGCGGAAGGCGAGGGCGTGCTGACGCGACGCAACCGCGACGAGTTGCTGCGCGCGATGACCGACGAGGTCGCCGGGCTGGTATTGCGCGACAACCACCAGCAGTCGCTCGCCGTCACCCTGGAACAGATGGGCGGTGCGGATGAGTTGTCGGCGCAGGCCGCGCTGATGGACACGCTGGAACACGCCGGCTTGCTCGACCGCGCGGTGGCCGGGCTGCCGGATGCGGCAGCGATGGCGCGGCGGATCGGCGCCGGCGATGCGCTGACACGGCCCGAGATCGCCGCGCTGCTGCCCTTCGCCAAGCTGTGGCTGACCGATGCGCTGGGCGATTCCGACCTGCCGGACGAACCGGCGCTGCTGCCCGCACTCGTCGCCTATTTCCCGCATCCGTTGCGGGATGCCTATGCGCGCTACATCGAACGCCACCGGCTGCGCCGCGACCTGGTGGCGACCATCGTCGCCAATGCGGTGGCCAACCGATTGGGCTGCGCCGCGCTGGCGCGACTGACGATGGCCGCCGACCCTGTCGCCGCCTGCCGCGCCGCGCTGCTCGCCGCCGAGGCCTTCGGCCTGGAAGCCGCCTGCGACGCGATCGACGCCGCGCCCGCCGCCGCCGACACGCGGCTGACCGCCCTGCTGTCCCTGCGGCGACTGCAGGAAGCAGCGGCGCACGACCTGCTCGGCGCGCCCGTGCAATCGCTGGAGCAGGCGCTGGCCACGCTGCGGCCAGGCATCGCGGCGTTGGCGGCGGCCGCGGCAGCAAGCCTGCCCGCCCCGCCGGCCAGCCTGCCGGCGGAGGCCGCAGCCCTCGCCGCCGCAGCGCCACGATTGGCCGCGGCGCCGGCCGTGGTGCGCCTGGCAGGGCATGCCGGGGTCGATGCCGCCACCGCGGCCGGTGCCTGGGCGGCCATCGAGGACGCCTATGCTCTGGATGCCCTGCGTATCGGGATCGCCGCGGCACCGGCCCCCGGTGCCTATGGCCCGCGCGCCCGGGCGGTCCTGGCCGAGGAACTGGCGGCAAGCCAGATGCGACTGGCGGCCCAGCGACTGGCCGGCGGGGCGCCGCCGGCCAGTCGGGCGGCCTCGGTCGCTGCCCTGGTGCAGGAAGCGGCCACGGCGCGGGACCTCGCGGCGGTGACGGTGGCTGTGCGGGGGCTTGCCACGCTGGGCGGGTGAAGGGTGCGGACGCGTTGCCGAAGGCTTGGGGAGGGCATGGCCTCCCCAGGCCAACCCGGCGCGGGCCAATCGGCCTTTGGAATGCTGTCTTTGGGTCTTCAGCGAGGGATGATGGGAGGGCAATCGGTGCGCGGTCCGCGGTCGTGACGCTGATGGCCGACAGGCGCTTCCTGGCGTGAGGCCGGTCGCCGTGGTCGCGGCAGGGCAGGACTGCTTGGCAGGGCCATTGACGGTCATCGGCACTGCCCGGCCTCGCGAGACCTCCATTGCATGGAGCAACCTTCCAACTGGTGGAAGACGCGCCTATAGGGATTGCGTGAGGGACACCGGAAAGACGTTGGCCGCGCCGCTTGCGCGCAGGCCGCGCCATGCAGGCCCGGTGCTGCCGGACAGCGCCGCAGCCACCCATTCCCACGCCATCCCACCGACCGAGGAGTGAGCCCGATGCCCCGCCTGGAGCTGCCGCCAGAGGCCGAGATGTCCGATGCGCAGAAGGCCGCCTGCGCCGAGGCCGTGGCCGGCATCCGTGGCCGCGTTCCGGCGCCGATGGTTGCCTGGATCCAGAACCCCGAATTTGCCAGCCGCGGCCAGAAGCTCGGCGAATTGCTGCGCTACCAGACGACGCTGGAACCCCGCCTGTCGGAACTCGCCATCCTGGTCTGCGGGCGGCACTGGACATCCCACCACGAATGGACCGCGCATAAGCGCGAAGGGCTGAAGGCCGGCATGGATCCGGCGGTGATCGCCGCGATCGCCGCGCGCCGCTCGCCGGTGCTGGGCGATGCCCGTGAACAGGCGGTCTATGACGTGTCGACCACGCTGCTCGCCACCGGGCGGGTGGCGCCAGCTGTCTATGAGCGCGGCGTCGCGGCGCTGGGCCAGCGCGGCATGGTCGAGCTGGTCGGCATCCTTGGCTACTACTGCATGGTCGCGCTGACGCTGAACACCTTCGAACTCGGCCTGCCCGGCAGCGTGGCGCCGGAACTCGAGGATCCCGACTTCGCCTGATGGCCGCGTTCGGAACCGAATGCAGCACGGAGGAACGACAATGAAATTGACCGCCATCCTGGCCGCCCTGCTGGGCGGCCTGGCCGCCCTGCCGGCCACCGCGCAGGACCGTTTCCCGACGCGGCCGATCCGCTATGTCGTGCCGTTCGCCGCTGGCGGGCCGAGCGACATCGTCGCCCGCATCATGGCGCCGCACATGTCGGCGACGCTCGGCCAACCGGTGGTGATCGACAACCGCGTGGGCGCCGGCGGCGTGACCGGGGTGGATGTGGTCGCGAAGGCCGCGCCGGACGGCTACACCTTGGGCATCGGCAGTGCCGGGGCGCTGGCGATCTCGCCCAGCCTCGGCCGTGGCACGCCATACAATCCGCTGACGGACCTGGCGCCGATCACGCTGGGGGTGCTGGTGCCCGAACCCCTGGTGGTGCCGGGTGCGTCGCCCTTCCGCAGTCTGCAGGACCTGATCGCCGATGCGCGCGCACGGCCCGGTGCGCTGAATTTCGGATCGACCGGCAACGGGTCGATGCCGCATCTGGCCGCTGAGCAGCTGCGTGCCGCCGCTGGCCTGGACCTCGTGCAGATCGCCTACAACAGCGGTGGGCAACTCGCCACCGCGATCCTGCGCAATGAGGTTCAGCTGGGCTTCGCCGACCTGCCAGTCCTGCTGCCGAACATCCAGGCGGGCACGATGCGCGCATTGGCGGTTGGAACGCCGGAACGCATGCCCTGGCTGCCGGATGTGCCGACCTTCGCCGAACTCGGCCTGCCAAGTGTCGATGCCAGCAACTGGCATGGGCTGGTTGCCCCGGCCCGCACCCAGGCCGGGCCGCTTGATGCGTTGCGCCGCGCCGCCATCGCCGCGCTGCAGGACCCGGAGGTGCGCCAGCGGTTGAATCAGCAGGGCGCCGTGCCCGGCGGCAACAGCCCGGAGGCGTTCGGCGCCTTCATCGCCAGCGAAGGCCGGAAGTGGGGCGAGGTGATCCGGCGGAACAACATTTCACCCGAGTGAGCCGGCGAGGTGGGGTTGCGGAGACGGGCGTGTTCCCGTGCCAACCTCACCCTGTCGATGGCCGATCGGATGGGATCACCCGGTCGGGTGCCGATGGTCGCGAAAGCGATGCATGAAAGGCGGTTTCGCCAGACAGGGCGAGCGGACGCTGTTCTAAGGTCCTGGAGGGATGGCCCCTTGCGCCGCCAGCAGCCGCTCGACCGGGCCGCCCAATTCGCGTGTCACCTGCAGGGCTTCGCGCATCGTCAGGCGCTGGCACAGCGCATCCATCCGCGGCGTGAAGCGGTACAGGGGTACGGAGATGCCGATCGACCCCGCCACCTGTCCCGCGGCATCGAGGACCGGCGCAGCGATAGCGGCCAGGTCGGGGTGGCGCTCGGCACGCGTGACCACCGGCAAGGGCTGGCGCGTGGCCGCCTCCAGGGCGATGAGCGCGCGCCCGTGCGCGCCGTGGCCGAGGGCGAAGACTTCCCCGATCGGGGCATAGGCGCGCACCAGTTGCGGTGAATCGAGGCGATAGACGCAGCGGCGCCGGTTGCCGTCGCGGACGAAGAAGACGGCGCTTTCGTCGCTTTCCATGCGCAGCCGTTCCAAGGCCGGCATGACGTGGTCGTCGAGCCGGAGGGAACGGCGGAAGCGTTCGCCCAGCAGCAGCAGCGCGGCGCCGAGCAGATAGCCGCCGGAGGGCAGGCGCTGGATGAAGCCCTGCCCTTCGAGCGTTTGCAGCAGCCGAAGCGCCGTGGTCATGTTCAGCCCGACGCGGCGCGAGATCTCGGCCAGGCCGAGCGGCCCGTCATCGTCGCGGAAAGCGCAGAGCAGGGCGAGTGCCCGGTCCACCGCGCGCACGCTGCCATCGGCGAGCGCGCCGCGCGATTTGTCCGGCAGCAGGCCACCCTTGGGTGCGCGGGGGGAAAGGCGTGTCACGAGCGCGACGCTATCGCGGACGGGCCGGTTTCGGAAGCACGTTGCATGGCATGGAAGTCGTCACTACGGTCCGCGCGCATCCGCATGCCCGAAGGAGTAGCCCCCATGTCCCAGCGCTTCCAGGACAAGGTCGTCATTGTCAGCGGCGCGGGGTCGGTCGGTCCCGGCTGGGGCAATGGCCGTGCGGCGGCGGTGCTGTTCGCGCAGGAAGGTGCCAAGGTCTATGGCGTGGACCGCAACCTCGCCGCCATGGCGGAAACCGCCGAACGGATCGCGGCATTCGGCGGCAGCTTCACACCGGTTGAATGCGACGTGACCGGCCTCGCCGCGGTGCGGGACATGGTGGCCGACTGCCATGCGCGCTTCGGCCGCATCGACGTGCTGGTCAACAATGTCGGAGGATCGGCCGCCGGCGGCCCGGTGGAGATGAGCGAGGAGGTCTGGGACACCCAGGTCGACTTCAACCTCAAGAGCGTCTTCCTGACCTGCAAGCATGTGCTGCCGATCATGGAGGCGCAGAGCAGCGGCGCGATCGTCAACCTCGCCTCGACATCCGGCATCCGTTGGACCGGCTCGGCGCAGGTGGCTTATGCGGCCTGCAAGGCGGGCGTGATCCAGTTCGGCCGCGTCGTTGCCGTGCAGTATGCGGCCAAGGGCATTCGGGTGAACACGGTGGTGCCGGGGCAGATGCACACGCCGATGGTCGAGGTGCGGCTCGCCGGACAGCGCACCGGCGGCGATGTGGATGCGCTGGTCAAGCAGCGCGTGGCGCGCATCCCGATGGGTTTCGCGGGGGATGGGCGGGACACGGCGAATGCCGTGCTGTTCCTGGCATCGGATGAAGCGCGCTTCATCACCGGCACGGAACTCGTGGTCGATGGGGGCATGTCGGTGCGCTGCGGCTGATGCGCAGCCAGCCTCTTGATCCTGGTCAAGACGGGGTGACCCCGAACGGGTGACTGTGTGCCCGCCAAGCGCGGGGATAGCGGCACCATGTCCTTCACCTTCGTCTCGCCTGCCGAACCCGATTCGAACCGCAAGCTCGCCTGGCTCGGTGTCGCCATCGCCCTGTATCTCGGCATGCTGCTGCTGCCCACGCCGGCGGGTCTCTCGGCTTCAGGCCAGGTGGCGCTCGGGTTGCTGATGCTGGTTATCGTGCTGTGGATCAGCGAATGCGTGTCCCCGGCCAACAGCGCCATCGTGCTGACCGGTGCGGCAGTGCTCGGGCTCATGGGCAAGCCGTTGCATGCCGGCGGACCGCCGCTTTCCTCCGCCGGCGCGCTCACCACCATGCTGACGGGCTTTTCCTCCACCGCGGTGCTGCTGGTTGCGGCGGCGCTGTTCCTTGCAGTGGCGCTGAAGTTGACGGGTCTCGACAAGCGCATGGCGTTGCTGGTGATGAACAAGGTCGGCATTTCGCCGTCACGGCTCATCCTGGGCGCGATGCTGGTCGGCTTCGTGCTGGCGCTGTTCATCCCATCCGCCACCGCGCGTGTCGGCGCGGTGATCCCGATCATGGTCGGCGTGACCGCGGCCCTCGGGCTGCCGGTGACGAGCAGCCTTGGCGCGACGCTGATGATCGTGACCGCATCGGCCTGTTCGATCTTCAACATGGCGATCAAGACCGGTGCAGCGCAGAACCTGATCAGCCTGAACTTCATGCAGCAATCCTTCGGCCATGCCATGACCTGGGGTGGCTGGTTCATCACCGCGCTGCCTTTCACCATCGGCATGTGTATGGTGCTCTACCTCGCATCCATGGTCATCCTGCGTCCGCAAGTGCCAGGCAAGGCCGAGGCCGAGGCGCGGCTCTCCGAGGAACTGTCGAAGCTTGCGCCGGTGACGCCGGCCGAGCGGCGGCTGATGCTGGTCGCCGGCCTGCTGCTGCTGCTGTGGTCCACCGAGGGCATGCTGCATCCGCTCGACACCACCACCACGACGCAGATCGGCATCGCGCTGCTGCTGATGCCGCGCTTCGGCGTGATGCATTGGTCGCAGGCGGAAAAGCTGGTGCCCTGGGGGACCATCATCCTGTTCGCCGCAGGCATTTCGCTCGGCACGCTGATGGCGACGACCGGGGCCGCGGCCTGGCTGGCGCAGGTCACGCTGGGCCAGATGGGCCTGTCGGCGCTGCCGGTCTTCGTGGTGGTGGGTACGCTGTCGCTGTTCAGCATCGTGCTGCATCTTGGCTTCGCCTCGGCGACCGGGCTGGCCAGCACGCTGATCCCGATCATGATCGCCTTCGCGCAGACCCTGCCGGTCAGCAAGGAAACCGCGTTCGGCATCGTGCTGATCCAGAGTTTCGTGGTGTCCTTCGGCTTCATCCTGCCGACCAACGCGCCGCAGAACATGCTGTGCTACGGCACGGGCGCCTTCTCCATCGCGCAATTCGCCAAGGTAGGAGTGATCGTCACCATCGCGGGGCTGGCCATGATCGTGCTGCTGTCCGCGACGTTGTGGCCGATGATGGGGGTGCTGTGATTCGATCGACACGCGACGCCCGTAAGCATCCATCGAAGAATCAGGGCCAGGGGCGCGCTCCGGCGTTGCCGCGCAACGTCGCCGGGCCGCCGTTGATGCGATGAGGGGCAAGGCCCCCATCAGCCCTCCTTCGAGCAGATCCCGATCAGATGGATTCACCTGATCGGGTGACGAGGCTCGCTGAGACTTGGGGCTGGAGCGGATGCCGGAGGCCTGGACGAACCGAATGTGCCATAAAGCAGGATCCGTTCGCTTTCGCTCACGCCTCCTGCTCCATGCCTTTGTCTGATGGTGTGATTCACGCCTCCGGTGATCCCACCTGCGGCGATCGCGCTTTAGTTGTCATTGCCAAGGACATTGTCCCTTTGGATGCGGGAGACTGGTGGCAATCCCTTGAGTGCGGAGTGGGGCCTGAGGGTGTTGTAGGCGTGCAGCCAGGGGTGCATGGCGCGGGTGCGATCTGCGGAGGATGAGAACGGCGAGGCGTAGGCCCATTCACGGATGCTGGTCTGGATGAAGCGTTCGGCCTTGCCGTTGGTTTTTGGTGTGTAGGGTCGGGTTCGCTTGTGTTTCAGGCCGTGGGCCGCGATGGCCTGGGCGAAGGCTTTGCTTTTGTAGGCGGAGCCATTGTCGGTCATGA